>CAMAVH010000006.1 GCA_945861615.1 Rhizobium sp. Q54
CTCCAAGCCTTCAAGAACCTCGATGTCCTTGGCGGAATAGCTGTTCTTGTCGGCGCCACTCTTGGTGCTGGAGGCGCCAGCGGCGGATTTCGCGGATGATTTATTGAACAGATCGGCCATGCATACCTACGCTGAAAACGCGCCCGGGCGGGCCGACGGGCCCCGCGGGCGGGCTTTATATAAAGGCCGGTGCTGCGGCTGCGCAAGCAGGATGCTGTGGTGAAAGCTGGCCATTTTCCCAACATTTGGTGATTACCCCTCGCTTTGGGCGCAATCGCGGGCATGACAAAGCCATGCGCCATCTCCTAGACTGAGGGCATGAAACGGGGATGACCGGGGGGATCATGCGGCGGCTCATGGCGTTTTGGGGGATGGTCGTCGCGCTGGCGGCGGCGAGCCCCGTTCTGGCAGACGACGGCGTGCAACTGGGCGCGACCTACCGCGGTATGGTTCAGTTCAAGACCTATGGCTCACCGCAATTGCCTTTGCCGCCGGGCGATTGGAAGTTGGTCGGGCTTACGGAAAGCCGCAGCGACACGACGAACATCCGCGTGCTGCAGGGCGCGTTGCTCCAAGTCCGCACCGGCGTGATGGCGGGCCGCGTGATTTTTACGGTGCCGGATTCTCCGTCGCGCGGCGGCTGGGCGCGACCAGCCAATTGTGAACGTAAAAACATCCTGGCTAATTTCTCCGCCTCGGCCACGATGAGCGGTGGTTACGATTGTCTCACGCTTGAAGCCGTCACCATGATCCGCAGCGCCAATGCGGACAAGCTGGGCGCGCAATTTTACGACTATCTCGACGCGAACAAGATCAAGAAACCAGGCACGGCTCTATCCGTCGGGTTCAACGTCTCTGATGGACGGACATTCGTCGCGGCGGCCTATTTGTTCAATCCCGACATGGAGAAAGTCCCGCCGGCGGTCGTAACCTCATGGCATCTCGACCGTTACAAAGATGAGCCGAAGCGCGCCGCCTATGTCGAAAAGATGAAGTCTTGGGCGCAGGAATGGCGCGCGAAAGTGATCAATGGCGCGAAGGGCAATCTGTCCTCATCTTCGGGAATGGCCGCTATGACGTCACCGTCTGCAGCCAAGACCGTCTCGTCCGTCGCAAGCCCGCAGATCGGCAAAGTTTATCGTGACGTCCTGCAACTCGACACCTATGGAACGCCGCAGATCGCTTTGCCGCCGGGCGACTGGAAACTCGTCGTCATCGGCGAAGGCCAAAGCGACAAAGAGCGGATACGTCTTGTCCGGGGCTATCTCATTCAGACCAAGGGCAAGGCTATCGCCGGACGCGTCTATTTCAACGTGCCGGATGCTCCCTCTAGTCTCGGTTGGGCGCGATCGGACAACTGCACCCGAAAAGAGCCGCTTGCCGACCTGACGCGCAATGCGGGATCGAGCAAGGGCTATGATTGCGCGTCGATCACCGCCTACGGAACCGGGCTCCCGAAGAATGCGATGCCGCAACTCAAGCAATTTCACGACTATCTAGAAAAGAACGGCATCGAAAAGCCGCCGACGATGATCAATATTGGCTATGGCTTGTCGAACGGTGCGGCTTACGTGACCGTCGAGTACCAATTCAATCAAAGCTTAGATGGGGTTCGCGCCGACAATTTGGCGGCATGGCGCGCCGAGCGGATCGGCGAGGACTCCCGCCGCAGGGCCTATATCGAGAAGATGAAGGCTTGGGCGCAGGAATGGCATCCGAAGGTTGAAGCCGGTTTCAAGTCGGCGTTGACTCGCTGAGGTAGTCGCGCCGCTCGTTCTGCCATCGCACGCAAAAAGGGCTGCCCGAATGATGGGCAGCCCTTTTCATTGCCGGCTATTCGTTCAGCTGTTAGCGGGCGACATAGGCCTCGCGGCGCGCTTCATATTCGTGATAGTGGCGCGTGCCGATGATGGCGCCGATCGCCGCCATGATGGCGCCGAGCAACAGGGCGGCGAAGGCCCAGAAGGCGGCGACAGCGGTGGCGCGGGCGGCGGCGTCGGCGACTTCGCGTGCCGTCTGTTCCGCTTCGGCCATCGCTTCGCGAATCTGCGCTTCGGCCTGATCGATGCGCTGGCTGGCTTCCGCTTCGGAGATGCCGGCCGACTTGGCGACGAGTGCGTTCAAGCGCTCGCGCGAGCCTTCCGGCCATTCGCCGCTCGTCAGGCGCGTGCGCACCAAGCTGGCGACTTCTTCGGCGACCTGCTCGCTCGAGAGGTTATCGACGTTGCTGCCGCCGAGGGTGCGGCGTACCGGATCGAGGAGCTGGGACGCGTCGAACTGCGTGGCCGCCGCGGCCGCGCCGCCGCCCGCCGCGCCGATGCCTGTGGCGACGCCTCCCACGGCCGCGCCCGCGCCGCGTACGGCGATGCTGGCGATGCTCGTCAAGCTGCTGGCGGCGACGGCGGCGCCGAGGATGAGGGCAAGCGCCCAGACGGTGAGGCCGTGCAGGATGCCGTCTTGATTGCTATTGGTGCCCGATAGGCGCGCGGCGACATAGCCGCCGATGCCCATGGCGAGGAGGGAGGCGAAGGTCGCCCAAATGCCACTGGCGAGGCCGAAGGTTCCGGCATCGGGCGTCGTCCGTTCCAGCGTGTCGATCGTGGTGGCGCCAATGGCGACGCCGAGCACCGAGAGCAGCGTGCCGACCGCTATGGCGACGATGGCGCCAGCGATGACGGCGCCCCAAGAGACGCGGCGAAGCAGCGCCGGAGGCGCGACGTCCGTCGGAGTGGTTACGATGGTGGCCATGGTTTTTATCCCCTTGAGTGAAGCCGAAAATCTCAAGGAGAACGCAGCCCTACCGGGTTTGTTCCTAAAACCGTCCAGATCTTGTGCGGAATAACCGGGAACTCGATCGGCGAACTCAACGAAAAAGGGCGGCCCGTAAGGCCGCCCTTTTCCCACTCACCCCACCAACGAAGGGTTCTACAGGCGGTGTTAGCCGCTGTAGTACATCTGGTACTCGATCGGATGCGGCGTGTGCTCGAAGTTGTACACGTCTTCCCACTTCAGCTCGATGTAGGCCTTGATCTGCTCTTCGGTGAAGACGTCGCCCTTGGTCAGGAACGCATGATCCTTCTCCAGGCTCTCGAGCGCTTCGCGCAGCGAGCCGCAGACGGTCGGGACGTTCTTGAGTTCCTCGGGCGGCAGGTCGTACAGGTTCTTGTCCATCGGGTCGCCCGGATGGATTTTGTTCTGGATGCCGTCGAGGCCGGCCATCAGCATCGCCGAGAAAGCGAGATACGGATTGGCCAGCGGATCGGGGAAGCGAACTTCGACGCGCTTCGCCTTGGGGCTGGTCGCGAACGGAATGCGGCAAGAGGCCGAGCGGTTGCGCGCCGAGTAGGCGAGCAGCACGGGGGCCTCGAAGCCCGGGATCAGACGCTTGTAGCTGTTGGTCGTCGGGTTCGTGAAGGCGTTGATGGCCTTCGCGTGCTTGATGATGCCGCCGATGTAGTACAGCGCGGTCTCCGACAGGTCGGCATAGCCCGAACCGGCGAAGAGCGGCTTGCCGGACTTCCAGATCGACTGGTGGACATGCATGCCCGAACCGTTGTCGCCCTTGATCGGCTTCGGCATGAAGGTCGCCGTCTTGCCGTAGCTGTGGGCGACGTTCTTGACCACGTACTTGTAGATCATCATGTGGTCGGCGCCGGTGACGAGGGTGTTGAACTTGCAACCCAACTCGTTCTGGGCGGTGGCGACTTCATGGTGGTGCTTTTCGACGTCGAGGCCCATCTCGAGCATCGTCGAGAGCATCTCGGCACGGATATCGCTGTGCGAGTCGATCGGCGGAACCGGGAAGTAGCCACCCTTGACGCCCGGACGATGTCCCGGATTGCCTTCGGGGACGGCGCGGTTGCTGGCCCACGGGCCTTCCATCGAGTCGACCGAGTACGAAACGTCATTCATCGACACGTTGAAGCGCACGTCGTCGAAAATGAAGAATTCGGCTTCGGGGCCGACGAACACGGTGTCGCCGATGCCCGACGACTTCACGTAGGCTTCGGCCTTCTTGGCGATCGAACGCGGATCGCGCGAGTAAGGCTGGCCGGTCGACGGTTCGAGAATGTCGCAGATGATGATGAGCTGCGGCTGCGCCGCGAACGGATCGATCACGGCGGTGGACAGATCGAGCTTCAGGGTCATGTCCGACTCCTGAATGCCTTTCCAGCCGGCGATCGACGAACCGTCGAACATGAAGCCTTCGCTGAGGGTGTCCTCATCGATGGTCTTCACATGCTGGGCAGTGTGGTGCCACTGGCCGCGCGGGTCGGTGAAACGGAGGTCGACATACTTAATGTCGTGCTCCTTGATCATGGCCAAGACTGTTTTTGCGTCGGACATCGTCGATGATCCTGTCGTTGATGGTTACGGGGTGGTGCTAAGGGTTAAACGCGGGGTGGTGAAGCGACGGTCTCGAGCCGCGCAAATCCCCACGAGACGCGAGGACCAGGCGCGGCGATTCACATCAGATCGCGTCCGGGCCTTTTTCGCCCGTCCGGATGCGGATGACTTCCTCGACATTGGAGACGAAAATCTTGCCGTCGCCGATGCGCCCGGTGCGGGCCGCGGCCGTGATGGCCTCGATGGCGCGCTCGACCAGGGCATCGTCCATGACGATCTCGATTTTCACTTTCGGCAGGAAATCGACGACATATTCGGCGCCGCGATAGAGTTCGGTGTGGCCTTTTTGGCGTCCGAAGCCCTTGGTCTCGGTCACGGTCATGCCCTGCAGGCCGATCTCGTGCAGCGCTTCCTTCACTTCATCGAGCTTGAAGGGCTTAATGATGGCTTCGATTTTCTTCATGGGGTGCGAGGAACTCAGGCGGGGGAAGGGACAGTATGGCTCGCGCGTTGCGCGCGGAGCTATTGCTGCCTTACCTAGCACGGGGCATGCCAAATACCCTAGGGTGCCAAAAGCTAGGAAATTAGCGTCAATTCAATAAGTTGTGGATAACTCCATAGTCCATATGCTTAACAATTAAGCATCATGCTGTATCTGTGTGCGACTTAATTGAATAATTAATAGGCAGGGTTGACAGGGCCAATCCACGTGCTCGGCCAATGCGAAAAGGCGCACTCTGGCGCCTAAACACGCCGATATCACTGACTGATCTGTCCTGCCGGTCTAAGGCCGGCAAAGCCCGAAGGATTCCCGCTTATATGCCAGGATAACGGCGGATGGCTTGACGGGGTAGGGGGAGCCATCTAAACAAGCGCCCTTGCTCTGTGGCGGGTGTAGCTCAGTTGGTTAGAGCGCCAGATTGTGGATCTGGATGTCGCCGGTTCAATTCCGGTCACTCGCCCCATTCCCCTTATTCTGATAAGTTCTGTATCGGCACCTCCTATAACGGGAATGGGTGGCTGCTAACGGTATTCTGAACTGTCGCGTTCTGGCGTTCTCGACTAGCCTCTCGCATCGCTTGAGGCTTGGGATGGACGTTGCGACGGCCCCTTCCGACTCGCCCGACCTATCGTCATGCCCATCGTTACGCCAAGGAGAGACCGCATGAACCCGCCCGCTTCCAACCTGAAGACCGTGCCCCAAGACGTGGGCAGCGCCGCGCTCGAGGTGCTTCTGTCGCGCCGCAGCAATGCCAGCCTGTCGCTGCCGGTACCGTCGCAAGACGAACTGAACGTGATTTTCGACACGGCGATGCGCGCCGCCGACCATGACCGCATGCGCCCCTGGAGCTTCCACGTGCTGCGCGGCCCGGCGATCGAAAAGCTGTGGACCCTCTATGAAGCTGCCATGAAGCGCCGCGACCCGAACGTCGATCCGGCCAAGCTGCAAGGCGGCAAGATCAAGTTGATGAAGGCGCCGATGATCATCGCCGTCGGCTGCAAGATTCAGCCGGGCATGATCATGGAGATCGAGCAGCTCTTTTCGTCCGCGGCCGGCGCCATGAACATCATGAACGCCATCCATGCGCTCGGCTACGCCGGCAAGTGGGTGACCGGCGAGAACATGTACGATCCGGAAGTGAACAAGGCGTTCGGCTACACCGCGCCGGACCGTCTTGTCGGCATCATCTATGTCGGCACCGCGACAGCCGAGCCGCCGGCCATGCCGACGCCGAATTACCAGGACTTCGTCAAGGAATGGACCGGCCCCGTCGCCTAAGCGATCTGGCCGCATCGATAGCAAAACGGGCAGCTTCGGCTGCCCGTTTTTTTATGTCCGGCCGATGCCACCAGTCGGTTGAGCCGTTTAATTTAACGGCGGCCGTTTGAGATGCCGAGCCCGGTCGGCCGAGGGGACCTTGATCTCGAGTTCGCGGTCCCGGCGCTTGATGCGGAAGGGCACTTCGACGCCGGCGGGACCTAACGCCCAGATACGGCGGTACATGTCGGCGAGGCTGCGCGGGCGGTCGCCGCCGATGCCGAGGATGGCATCGCCGACGCGCAGACCCGATTGCTTGGCCGGGCCATTGTCGCTCATGCCGGCGATCACCAGCTTATCTTCGGTTTCCGCCGTCCAAATGCCGAGCCAGGGACGCGCCGGCCTATCGACGCGGCCGAGCCGCATCATGTCGGGCAGGATTTCCTTCAGCAGATCGATGGGAATGATGAGATTGGCGTCGATCGTCGTGCTGCCGAAGCTGAACTGCTGAAAGATCAAGGAAGCGATGCCGACGAGATTGCCGTCGCGGCCGATGGCGGCGGCCCCCGTCCATTGCGGATGGGCAGGGGCCGCGAAGATCGCCTGGTCGAGCAGATATTCCCAATAGCCGGCGAATTCCTGTTTGGTGATCACCCGCGAAATGACCGCCTGCTCGATGCCGCCGAAAGCGGCGATGACGAGCGGATCGCCGGGCATGAGTTCGCTCGACTTGCCGAGCGACAGGGGTGGGCGGCCGAGAGGTTCGAGGGCCTGCACCAGGCCGAAGCCGCTTTCCTGATCCTGACCGACGATATGGGCGGGGATGGCCTTTCCGCTGCTGTCGATGATCCAGACGCTGTCGGCTTCGGTGAGCAGATAGCCGACCGTCGCGACGAGGCCGTCGCTACCGATCACCACGCCGCTGCCGGCCCGTTCGGTGCCGAGGCGGGCCGCGCTCGACGCATCCGCCGGGACCGTGGTGCGCAGAGCGACGATTGACGGCAATGTTTGGTCGAGATCGAAGGGCAGATCGGCAAAACGCGGGGGCATGAGGCTTCTCCTGGCGAAAGTCTGCCGCAGAGGGGAGCGGCGCGCCAGCCGCAAACGATTCGCAGGGGATAAAATCTCCCGCCTTCAAGTGCTCAGAGCCAAGACGCTGTATAGGACCCATTTTGCGGGGAGTAATGCGTAGACTTTGCAAAACCTATCGGGCATAAGGCACAGACTTCACAAATATAGAAATATGCCAAGTCTTTGTTGCATAAAGAGTAACAATAGAGGCCGCAAGCTCATCACTTGCGGCGCGCGTTCAGGGCATCGGGGGAATCTTGTCCAGCATGTCTTTGCCGGACGTTTTAGGGCGATCGCGATCGTCGAGGGGTAGCGCATCTTCGCGTGGGCCCTCTGCCCCTGTCCCATCATCACCGGACCCGTCCTGGCGTGGCCTGATCATCAAGATCAGTCTGGTCGCCGCCGTCGTCGTCTCCACGGTGATCGCCCAGGTTGCCTACGATCTGTGGCGGAGCCACGAGAGGCAGATTCTGGATGCAGAACGCAACGCCGCCAACCTCGTGCGCCTGCTCGACGAACAGACGGCGCGCACCTTTCAAGCTGTCGATCTGAGCCTGCGCGCGGCGGCGGACGCCATCGCGCGCCTGCCGCAGGATCTGCCGGAGCGCGATCGGACGATCCATGACCTGCTCGGCAGTTTCATGCCGCAATTGCCGTTCGTGCGCTCGCTCTTCATCGTCGATCGCGACGGCGTCATGCGGCACCTCTCCAATCAGTTTCCCGCTTCTCCGTTCGACAACACGATGCGCGACTATTTCCAGGAGCTGAGGGCGGCGCCGCGCGACAGTCTCTATATCGGCAAGCCGGTCTTGAGTCGCATCAGCCAGCAATGGTTCATCAGCGCCGCGCTGCGAATGGACGACGAGGCGGGTAATTTCGCCGGCGTCATTCTGGCAGCGGTCGAACCGGAATACTTTCAAACCTTCTACAAGTCGCTCGACGTTGGTCAAGAAGGGCAGCTCGCCATGTATCTGGCCGACGGCAGCCTGATGATCCGCAGCCCGCGCGATGAAACCATGACGGGCAAGTCCTTCGCCGACAGTCCGCTGTTTCGCACGCATTTGCCCGCCGCCATGCACGGCGTCTTCCACATGGCCGCGGCTGACGCAGATCCGGCGCGCATCGTCGGCTATCGCTGTCTCGAACTTTTGCCGCTGGTGGTCACAGTGGCCCTCAGCGAACGTGAGGTGCTGCGCGACTGGCGCGCCAATGTCGTCGTCTATATTCCGATGCTCGTCGCGTTCGTCGCTTTCATCGGACTTCTGATGTGGTTCTTGCTGCGCGAATTGCGCGAGCGGGAGGCGTTGTCGCTGGCGCTACGCGACAACAGCGACCGTTTGCGGCTAGCGCTCGAATCGTCGGAGACCGGTACATGGACCTGGGACAAGGCGAGCGACAGATCGGTCGGCGACGAGAACGTGATGCGCATGTTCGGCGTCACGCGCGAAGACTATCCGGGCACCGGGGAAGCCTTCTTGAACTCCGTCCATCAGGACGACCGCGACAGCATTCGCCGCGCCATCGAGCGTTGCATGAGCGAGGATGTCTCCTACGACGTGGCGTATCGCATCTATCGCGGCGACGGCGCCATTCGCTGGATTCATAGCCGCGGCGAGCCGGTTCGCGCGGCGAACGGCGAGTTGACCGGCCTGATCGGCGTCTGCAACGACATCACCACCTATCGCCAGGCGCAAGAAGCGCTGGTTCAGGCGCAGCGGATGGATATCGTCAGCCGCATGACCGGCGGCATCGCCCATGATTTCAACAATCTTCTTCAGGTCATGCTCGGCAATGCCGAAATTCTGATCGACGGCTTGGCGGACAATCCGCAATTGCGGCGCTGGGCGGAGATGACAAAGATCGCAGCCGATCGCGGCGCGGAACTGACGCGCCGCCTCATGGCCTTTGCGCGGCGGCAAATGCTCGACCCGTCCGAGGTGGACGTCAACCGCCTGATCATGTCCATGAGCGATACGCTGCGCAGCAGCCTGGGCGATATCCAACTCACGGTGGATGCTGCCGAGGATCTTTCCTTGGCTTTGGTCGATCCGGTGCAATTGGAGAATGCCATCATCAACCTGGCGCTCAATTCGCGCGATGCCATGTCGAACGGCGGACGCTTGATGATCGCCACGGCGAATCGCGAGTTGCGTCCGCAGGATTGCGAAGGCATCGAAGATCTGACGCCGGGCCGTTATGTCGTCGTGACCATTGTCGATAGCGGTATCGGCATGACGGCGGATGTGTTGAAGCGCTGTTGCGAGCCGTTTTTCACGACGAAGGATGTCGGCGCCGGTAGCGGTCTGGGCCTTTCCATGGTCTATGGCTTCACCAAGCAGTCCAACGGGCATTTGACGATCAGCAGCAAGCCCGGCGGCGGCACGACGGTGATCCTTTATCTGCCCAGCGCTGGCGCGAATGCGCCGGATCAAGACGCACCGATCCTGTCCGTCTCGGGAGCCTTGCCGGGCGGCATCGAGACCGTCCTGGTCGTCGATGACGATCCCCTGGTGCGCCGTTACGTCTGCCAGCAGATTTCCAATCTCGGCTACGCCGTGATCGAATGTGCCGACAGCACGGCGGCGCTCATGGCGCTGCGCCGCGGCGAGGAGGTCGATCTTTTGTTCAGCGATCTCCTGATGCCGGACGGGATGGACGGTCTGACCCTGGTGGCGGAGGCGCGCCGCATTCGCCCTGGGCTCAAAGTCCTGCTCACTTCTGGCGATGCGCACGGTTCGGCAGGCGATAAGAGCCGCTTGGCCGGATATGCCCTTTTGGCCAAGCCCTACCGCAAGGACGAACTGGCGGCCATGCTGCGCAGCATCATCGACGGTTCTTCTTGATCTCTTCGTTCCTTGCCGTCATGCCCCGGTGACGCCCGCGCGGAGCCCGTGCTATATCGGTTATCGGGTCGATCAATCACCAATCAAAAACGAAGAGAGACAGGGAGCATGACCGAGTATTTTCTGCTGAATTACGCCGATGAGCAGGGCGCCCCCCGCGCCGGCATCAAAGTCGGCGACAAAATCGTCGATATCGAAAAGGGCCTCGCCGCCACGGGCAAGAGCGCGGCGCTCGGCGGCGCCGACGCGCGCTCGACGATGGCCATCCTCGGCGTGTGGGACAAGGCTGAGCCGGCGCTCGAAGCGCTCGCCGCCGCGGCCCCTGCTGGCGCGAGTCAGCCGCTGTCCGGCGCCAAGTTGATGGCACCGCTGCTCTATCCCAGCGGCATTTTTTGTGCAGCGGCAAATTTTACCGACCACATGCGTGAAATGTCGGGGCGTGAGCCGCCGGACAAAACCAAGACGCGTCCCTATTTCTTCCCCAAGACGATCGCCCATTCGATCATCGGGCCGGAAGATTCGATTCGCCTGCCCAAGGTCTCCCAGCAGGTCGATTGGGAAGCCGAAGTCGGCGTCGTCATCGGCAAGCCAGCGCGCAACGTCTCGCAAGCCGACGCGATGAACTATGTCGCCGGCTACACGATCATGAACGATCTCAGCCTGCGCGACCTCGGCCATCGCACGGACTGGAATTTCCGCGTCGACTGGTTCCAGCATAAATGCTTCGACGGTTCGGCGCCGCTCGGCCCGTGGATCGCGCCTGCCAAGTCGATCAAGGATCCGTATAAGCTGGCGATGAAGCTGTGGGTCAACAAAGACCTGATGCAGGATTCTTCCACGAGTTTCATGCATTTCGACATCGCCGAGCAGATCTCCTATCTCAGCGAGCGGCTCACCCTGCGGCCCGGCGACATCATCTCGACCGGCACGCCGTCGGGCGTCGGCCGTCCGCGCGGCATATTCCTGAAGCCGGGCGACGAAGTGACCATCGAAGTGGAAGGCATTGGCCGGTTGCATAACCCAGTCATTCAGGGGGAGTGATGGCGGCACCCATTATCGATATCCACGGCCATATCAATCTGGCAAAGCCGAAAGCTCTGCTCGAAGAGCGTATTCCGCCGAAGCCGCCGAAGGCTCCCAAGCCCGGCGCGCCCGGCGGCGGCATCACCGACAAATCGCGAGGCAAGATTCTCGTCGATATCGACGCGCGCATCGCCGACATGGATGGTATGGGCGTCGATATGATGGCGCTAACGCCGTCGCCGCCGCGCGGGTTCTACAAGTTCGACGAAGACTTGGCGGGCGAGCTTGCGCGGTCGGTCAACGACGAGGTGGCCAAGGTGGCCGCCGATCATCCGACACGATTTATCGCCCTCGGCAACTTGCCGTTGCAGCATGTCGCCTTTTCTGTGAAGGAGATGGAGCGTAGCACCCGCGAGCTCGGCCATAAGGGTGTGCGCGTGACGACGAACATCGCCGGTTTGGAATTGGGCGACCGCCGCTTTGACCCTTTGTGGGCCAAGGCGCAGGAGCTGGGCTCGGTGATCTTCCTGCACCCGCAAGGGTTCACACAGCCCGAGCGATTGCAGGACTATTTCATGACCAACGTCGTCGGCCAGCCTCTCGAAACGACGTTGGCCTTGGCGCAGATGATCTTCGGCGGCGTCTTCGAGCGCTTCCCGGATTTGAAACTCTGCGCGGCGCACGGCGGCGGCTACTTGCCGTTCTATCTTGGCCGCTTCGAGCAGGCCTACCGCGAGCGCGCGGAGTGCCGCCTGCATATCAGCAAGCCTCCCGATTATTACGTGAAGAAAATCTGGTTCGACACCGTGCTGTTCCGCGCCGATTCGATCGCCTTCTTAGCCAATCTGGTCGGCCACGAGAAGGTCATGATGGGCACTGACAGCCCCTATGACATGGGCGAGAACCACCCCGTGAAACTGGTGCAGAACGTGCCAGGCCTGACTGCGGCGCAAAAGACCGACATTCTGGGCGGCAATGCCGCACGGTTGCTCGGCCTGAATTGATTCGACGCTGGCGCGAAATGAAACCCCCGGCCTGAGCGAGCCGGGGGTTTCCTTCGCAAGTGTGAAACGACTACTTCCGTGCCGAGTTGTCTTCGCCGTTACCCGGCTGACGATAGCTGTTGACGCGCGCATAGATGGCGTCGGGCACGTCGTACAGTTTGTTCATCAGCGTCGCGATCTCCTTGCCGGAAATCGCGTCGATCTCGAGATTCTGCTTTGCCGCATCGTCGAGCAGAGCCTTATCCACCATCGATGCGTCGAAGGCCTTCTGCAAGGCTTCGGCGCGGTCCGTGGGGACGCTGGGCGGCGCCAGGAAGGGACGGCCCATTTCCTGCGTTGCCAGCATGATCTGCATGGCGATGCGATCTTCTTCCTTCGTCAACAGATCCATGATCAGCGGCACGTCGGGAAGCTCTTTGTGCTTCTTCAGTCCGAATTGCACGATCATGTTGACCTTCTTGTCGCGGATCCAGTCGGACTGGGTCGCCTTCAAGCTGGCGTAGCCGAAGCCGCAACGAGAATCGACTTCGCCGCGTTCCATGGCGATGTCGGTGTCGGTGCCCTGATAGCCGGTGACCAACTTGAACTTGGTGCCGAGAAGGCTGTTCATCACGCGCGGGAACACGGCGCTCGAACCGGCGACGCCGCTGCCGCCGGCGACGACTTCGCGCTTTCTGGCGTCGTCCACCGTCTTGATGCCGGTGGTGTGCCAGGTCAAGCAGACGCTGGTCTGTTTGGCCATGCTGCCGAGCCAGGTGAACTGGCGTCCGTCGTATTGGGTGCCTTTCGGCGCGACTTTCGGCTCCAAGCCCATACGTTCATGGACGCCACCGAAGGTCAGGCCGTCTTTCGGCGCGACGTTGAAGATGTAGTTCGTCGCGATCAGCGTGCCGGCGCCCGTCATGTTGCGCACGACGAAGCTCGGATTGCCTGGGATATGCTTTCCCATGTGGCGGGTCAGCAGTCGGGCATAGGCGTCATAGGCTCCGCCGGCGTTGTTGCCGACGATCACATTGATGCTTTTGCCTTTATAGAAACTTTCGACGCTTTGCGCGGAAGCGCCATTGGCGAGGCTCAGGGCGAGCACGCCCGTGAGCCCGCACGCGAGTGCGGTCATTCGATTGGTCATCTGGTACCCCGTAGTTACATTTTTTATGGACCCGCCGGGTTTTCCCGGCGGGGGCAGGCACGGTCGTACACTTACTTAGCCTTGGTGCCCTCGATAATCTTCAGGCCCGGCTGGTATTTGCTTACCTCGGCAAGTCGGTCGAGAATCGGTTTGGGCGTGGCGTAGGCTTTCTTCAGCAGCTCCTCCATTTTCACGCCGCTGACGGCTTCGACCTCGAGCTTGGACTTCTTGGCATCGGACAGGAAATCCTTGTCGAGCATGGTCGTATCGAATGCCTTGCGCAGCGCGGCAACGCGGTCGAGCGGCACCTCCGGCGGCACCATGTAGGGACGCCCGAATAGCAATGGCACCATCATCACTTCGAGCAACTGGCGGTCGGCGGCATTCTTGGCGAAGTCGATGGCCAAGGGCACGTTCGGCAGATCGGGATGTTTCTCCATCGATTGCTGATAGAGGATGTTGACCTTATTTTCGGTCAACCAATGCATCTGACGCGCCTTGAAACTTGTCCAGGACATCGTGCCGCGCCCGCCGACTTCGCCGCGTTCCATGGCGAGATCGACTTCGCTGCCGCCCGGATAGCCGGCGATCACTTTGATCTTGAAGCCGAGCACGTTGGCCAGAATGTAAGGCAGCACGACGCTTTCCGTGCCGGCGCCCGTGCCGCCCATGATGATCTCCTTGGTGAAGAGCTCTTCATAGGTCTTGATGCCAGTTGTGTGCCAGGCGACGGCGATGCTGGTCTCGGCGTTAGCGCTGCCGATCCAATGGAATTTCAGCGGGTCGAACTGCGCCTTCGAGTCGCCACCGCTGCTCAAGGGCTCGAAGGGCACGCCGCGTTGCGGCGCGCCGATGTAGGTGCCGTCTTTCGGCGCGACGTTATACATGTAATTGGCGGCAAGCAGACCGCCGGCGCCGGTCATGTTGCGCGGTACTTGGTCGGGCTTGCCGGGGATATACTTGACCATATGTTTGGCGACGAGGCGGGCGAAGATGTCATAGCCGCCGCCGGCGCTGAGGCCGATGATCATGTTGATGGTCTTGCCCTTGTAGAAATCGGCGATGGCATCTTGCGCCCAGGCTTGACTGGTGGCGCCCGGTGCGACGAGCAAGGCGAGGCTGAACGCGGACAGACTCCAGGATTTTTTGCAAAGTGACATATGGTTCGCTCCCTGTGTCCCGGCAGTTTATCTGCTCGGGGTGGCGCGCCTGTGCAGGCGTCGTTCTTGTCAGACGATTGTGAAGCGCCGGACCACCGCGTGCCAGAGGGAATCTGACCGGGGCTCGCTTGGCGAATTAACGATTTGGTGAAGAAAACTAGCGCCCTTGCGGGCCGACCAGCTTGGAGAGCGCCGCGACCGTTTGATCGGCTTGTTCGGGCGCGAAAACGGCGGCGACATAGCGGTCCGGGCGCAGCAGAATCAGCTGCGTTTGGCCAGGCCCGAAGAGCTTGGCGAATCGCCCGGCACGGTCGAGCGCCAAGGCAATGCCGGAGGGAATCGGCGAGGGCTGTTTGGCGTCGGGGGGCAGCAGCGCGACGCGCCGCGCCTCGAGACGCCGCCACAGCGGATGCTCGGCGGCCATGAGGGCGTTGATGGCGTCGCTGCCGTAAGCGATGAGCGCGAAACCGGGCCCTGCGACCTCGTCGAACAGCACTTCGGCATCGCCGCTGCCGGCGGGGGAATTGGGGTCGATCGTCACCACGCGCGGTTGCGGGAGCATGCGTCCGACGAGACTTTTCTTCGGATCTTCGCCGTTGGGCACGACGAAGCCCTGGGCAAAGCGCGGCTTGGGCTTGAATTTCATTTGCATGAAGTAGTCGCGCACCGGCGGCACGAGATTGGCGACGCGGATGGCGTTGACCAGAAGGTTTTCGCGCAGGCGCGTCGCCGGGTTCATCACTTGGCCCATGCGCACGGCCATCATGATGAGCGACCAGGCATGCGGACGGCGCTCCTGGGCATAGGTTTCGAGCAACGTCGGCGCGATGCGGCCTGACGTTGCGGCGGCAAGCTTCCACGACAGATTATGCGCGTCCCGCACGCCGGAGTTCATGCCCTGGCCGGCAAAGGGCGGCGTCAGGTGGGCGGCGTCGCCGGCGAGGAAGATGCGTCCCTCGCGCCAGCGTTCGGCCGTGCGGGCGTGGAAGGTATAGACGATTTGGCGCACGATCTCGGCTTCGGTATCGCCGCCGTAAAGCTGCAGCATGCCGCGGATCGATTCGGGCTTGAGCGCCTCGGCATCGGTTTCGTCGGGCCGCAGACGGAATTCCCAGCGCCGCGTGCCATGCGGGCCGGGCAGGGTGATGGCGGGCCGCTCGGCGCTGCAATAGACGTGGGTATGCTGGATATCGTCCTTGCGATTCACGATATCGAGAACGACCCAGCGTTCCTCGAAGCTGGAGCCGACGAGCGGGATGCCCAGCAATTTCCGGATCGGCGATGAACCGCCGTCGCAGGCGGCAAGATAGTCGGCGCGGATTTCCAGCTTGGTGCCGTCTTCGCGTTCGATGTCGGCGGTGACGCCTGTGCTGTCTTGCGTAAAGCCGAGGAGCTTATGGCCGAACAGGGCTTTGACATGGGAAAAGCGGCTGAGACCCTGGCGCAGCGTCGCCTCGAACAGCGGCTGCTGGAACGGGCAGCGGCGCGGATAGCCGTAATCGGCAGCGGTCGGCAGCACGGCGGCGAAGCGTCGGCCATGCCGCGTGAAATAGTGATAGCCGTAGCCGCCGAGAATGACGTCCTTGGCCACCTCGTCGATCAGGCCGGCCGCCTGCATGGTGCGCAGCGACTCGTCGTCGATCGAAACCGCACGCGGCTCCTGCACGGTCGTCTGATGCTGCTCGACCAGGATCGTCTCGACGCCGTAGCGGCCGAGCAGATTGGCGAGCGTCAGGCCGGTCGGGCCGGCGCCGACGATCAGCACCGGCGCCGTGAGCCGTTCGACGGACATGAGCGGCTTACGGCTCTATGACCTTGTTCTGCAGGATGCCGATGCTGCTGATCTCGACCTCGACGCTGTCGCCGGGCTTCATGAACAGCTGCGGGGTCCGCTTGACGCCGACGCCGCCCGGCGTGCCGGTGGAGATGACGTCGCCCGGGTTCAACTGCGTGAATGTGGTGATGTAGGCGATCAGCACCGGGATCGGGAAGAGCATCAGGTCGATGCCGGTTTCCTGGACTTGCTGGCCGTTGAGGCGGGTCTTCAAGGTGAGCTTGTTGACGTCAGGAATTTCGTCCTTCGTCACCATCCAGGGACCGAAGCTGCCGGTCTTGGGATAGTTCTTGCCCGGCGTCCATTGCATCGTGTGGTACTGCCAGTCGCGCACGCTGCCGTCGTTATAGCAGCTATAGCCGGCGATGATGCTGAAGGCGTCCTTCTCGGCGATGTGGCGGCCGGATTTGCCGATGACGACGGCGAGCTCGCCTTCGTAGTCGAACTCGATGGAGTTCTTCGGCTTGACCATGACGTCGCCATGGGCAGTCTGGCTGTCGGGAAAGCGCACGAACAGCGCGGGATTGTCGGTCGGCTTGCGGCCGGTCTCTTCGCGGTGCGCTTTATAGTTCAAGCCGACGCAGATGATCTTGCCCGGGTTGGCGATCAGGGGCAGGAAGGTGACGTCGGTGACCTTCGCGTCGGGTTTTTCCTTGGCGAGATCACCAGCTTTGGACAGACCGTCCGCTTCGAGAAGCGCGCGCAGGTCGGCGTAGGGCAGGCGCTTGCCGAGATCGACGATGCCGTCGCCGACGACGACGCCGTAGCTGTCCTTGTTGTTCAGACGATAGCTGGCAAGCTTCATGATGCTGGTCCCCAGATGATTGTGATGTCGTTTAAAGACGGCGAGGCGT
Source organism: Rhizobium sp. Q54 (assembly GCA_945861615.1). GTDB lineage: Bacteria > Pseudomonadota > Alphaproteobacteria > SMXQ01 > SMXQ01 > CAMAVH01. The sequence goes on from CAMAVH010000006.1 coordinate 17,025, forward strand.
GCGGCGCGTCAGCTCCGCATCCAGGCCGAGCCCCAGGAGTTGAGCGTGCGCTGCTCGTGCGGCCACTCGCGGGTGTCCGTGTCGTGGTCGATATGCTCGATCTCGGCGGAAAGCTCGAAGGCGTTGCCGTCGGGATCGTTGAGCATGAAGAAGAGATTGTTGCCCGGACCGTGGCGGCCAGGGCCCCAGCCGATCGGCAGATGCAGCGTGGCGAGATGATCGGCCCAATCGCGGATATCGTTCCACTGCGTCGTCTCGAAGCAGAAATGGTCGAGTTTGCGCGCGCGCGAACGGAAGCAGGCGAAGCTGTGATGCTCGTCGTCGGAGCGGAAGAAGGCGGCCGTGGTGTCGCCTTCGCCGTCCTTCACGCGGTCGGACAGGCGGAAGCCGAGGGCCTGGGTATAAAAGGCGATCATGCCCTCCATATCGTCGGTGGTGACGACGACATGCTGCAGGCGGCCGGGAAGCCTGTCCTTGTTCGGCGCGTCGGGCATGCGCGAGCCGACGCCGAAGGCGACAATATTGCCGTTGGGATCGGCGACCGCGAAAGCGCCGTCGCCGAGTAGCGGCGTCGGCGCGGGCAGGATGGCGATGCTCTGTTGTGCGAGATGGGCGCGCAGCTTGTCGAGGCGCGCGCGGTCGCCGAGCGCATAGGCGGCGTAGCCTAGCTTGCTGGCTTCGCCTTTGCCGACGACGATGCGCCGTTCGGCGCCGGCGAGCAGCTTGTCGCCGCCCGGAATATCTTTGACTGTGCCGCCGAGAACCTTGCCGTAATAGTCGAGCAGGATGTCCGGCTGCGGGCTGGTGACCTTCACATGGTCAAGGTGGGCGGGCCATAGGGGGGAACGGCTTGTCATGGCGTCATCTATCATGCTGGTTTCCGTCACAGACATAGAAGAAAGCGGGCAGGGCGTCGATGCCTATTCGGCGTCGCTTCCGGCATCAATCCTGCTCGACCTTTGCTTTTTTGAGACAGTCGCTTGCAGGCCGGCGATGGTATAGTTCTGAGGCGGCAAAATCCCCTATGAAAAAGAGGAAGATGTATGGCGGGTGAGGATTTGAAAACGCAAGTGCAGACGCTGCAGAAGTCCCTGGCGCGCGAGCAATGCTATTTGTGCTGGATGCGGCCCAACGCGGCCGCGCCGCCCATGCCGGTTTCGCCTGAGGAGATGCGGCTGGTGCATCATGCCTATCTCGTCGATCTCGAGCGGCGCGGCTTGCTGTTCGGCGCGGGCCCTTTCGTGGATGAGACCGGCCAGCGCCATGGCGCCGGCCTGCTGATCATCCGCGCCAAGAGCCGGGCCGAAGCGGAGGCGATCGCTTTCGCTGAGCCCTATACCAAGGCCGGCCAGCGCCGGATGGAACTGACGCCATGGCAGCGCAACGAAGGCGTGGTGAACATGAGCCTGCGCTTTGCCGACGGCGCGCTCGAACTCGACGGCCGCAAGTACAAGCTTACGCCGGCTTAGTTGAAGCGCGCGGCGGTCAGGCCGCCGATCTCCACGCCCGGCGTTTGACCGCACACGAGATCGGCGGTGACGCGGCCAGAGCCGGCCGCCAGCGTCCAGCCGAGCGTGCCGTGGCCGGTGTTGAGCGTCAGGTTGCGGAACGGCGTTTTGCCGATGATCGGCGCGCCGTCCGGCGTCAGCGGGCGCAGGCCGGTCCAAAATTCCGCACGCTCGAAATCGCCGGCATTGGGGAATAGCTCGCGCACGGTGGCGAGGATGCCTTCGGCGCGCCCCGGGGTGAGGGTATTGTTGTAGCCGGCGAATTCGGCGGTACCGGCGATGCGCAGGCGCTGACCGAGGCGGCTGTAGACCAGTTTCACGGCGTCGTCGGTGATGCTGATGCGCGGCGCGCGATGCTCGTTGCCGACCGGCAAGGTCACCGAATAGCCCTTGGCGGGATAGACCGGAATTTTCATGCCGAGCGGCGCCAGCATTGTCGTCGAATGGCTGCCGAGCGCCAGCACATAGGCGTTGGCGGTGACCATGCCGCGGTTGGTCATCACGCCGGTGATGCGGTCGGCCATGGTCGAGAGGCGGATGATTTCGGTGTCGTAGAGGAAGCGAACGCCCATGCCGGCGCAAGCCTCGGCCAGCCGCGTGGTGAAGAGATGCGCATCGCCGCAGGAATCGTCGGGGCTGTAGAGACCGCCGGCGAAGCGCGCCTGGTCGCCGTCGAGGGCGTCGTCTATGGCGACGCATTCTTCGGTCGTCTTGGGCTCGAGGCGGCAGCCGAGCGCGCTCAACCATTCGCCGTCGCGCTTGGCGCGCTCCAGGCTCCTCTTGTCGCGGAAAATCTGCAGGATGCCGCCGCGGTTATGGTCGAATTGGATGCCGGTCTCGCCGACGATCTCGGCCATCATGTCCCGCGAATAGAGCGCCAAGCGCAGGATTTTTTCGGCATTTGCGCGCGTGCGGCCGGGCAGACAGTTGCGCAGGAAGCTGATGCCCCAGCGCCACAGGGCGGCGTCCGCCTTCAGCGGATGGAAGACGAGCGGCGCGTTGCTGCGACCGAGCCATTTACCGAGCAGGAAGGGCGCGTGGGGATTGGCCCATGGAATCGACTGGCCGGCGGACAATTGGCCGCCGTTGGCGAAACTGGTGTCCATCCCGGCGCCGGATTTGCGCTCGACGACGATCACGTCGTGACCGGCGCGCGCCAAGAAATAAGCGGTGCTCACGCCGAGCAGGCCGCCACCGAGAATAAGCGTTTTCAAACTGTGGGTCCTTCGAGGCGGGGATCATCTCCGCCGACGAGCGAATTATAGCCGGTTGCGGCCTGTCACAAACCGAGAAAAACGACAAAGATCATTTCGCGTCATGAGCTTCATTGCGTTCCCGGCGCGACAGGCGCGGCCCGTCTCGCTATCCTGGCGGACGGTTTCACTCCGAGGATGCGATGGTTCATACGGCGATCACCCCGACCCCCGTCATGGGATGCGAGCTGCTCAGCGTGTCGGAAATGATGCGCGCCGATGCCTTGGCTGTCGCAGGTGGAGTTCCCGGCTTGCAACTGATGGAGGCGGCCGGCAAGGCGGTCGCCGACGCCGTGCGGGCGCGCTGGCCACGCCGCAGGGTTCTCGTCCTGGCCGGCCCCGGCAACAATGGCGGTGATGGTTTTGTCGCCGCGCGCCATCTCGCAGGCGAGGGCTGGGACGTGCGCGTCGCATTACTCGGCGAGCGCGTCAACCTCAAAGGCGATGCGGCCCATCACGCGGCGCGATGGGCCGGAAATCTCCTTCCGCTCTCACCCGACATTCTGAATGACGGCGATCTGGTCATCGACGCATTGTTCGGCGCCGGGCTGACCCGCCCTTTGAGCGGCGTGGCCGCCGCGGTCGTTAGCCAACTTGTGGCGCGCGGCATGCCTTGCCTGGCGGTCGATCTGCCGAGCGGATTGGCGGGCGACAGCGGCATTCCGCTCGGCGAGGTGGTCGTGCGCGCCACGGCGACCGTCACCTTTTTTCGCAAGAAGCCGGCCCATCTGCTGTGGCCAGGGCGCGGCCTTTGCGGCGATGTAACCTTGGCCGACATCGGGATCCCGGCCGCGGCCATCGCCGCCTTGGCGCCGCAGACCTTCGAGAATTTGCCGAGCTTGTGGCGGGCAAGATTTCCGACGCCGACCCCGACCGCTCACAAATATACGCGCGGCCATCTTGTTGTCGCCGGTGGCGCGGCGCGGCTGGCGGCGCGCGCCGGTCAGCGCGCCGGTGCGGGCATGGTGAGCGTCGCCTGTCCGCCCGAGGTTGCGGCGATCTATGCGGCGGATCTGCTTTCCGCCGTGGTCGCGCCGGTCGCCGATCTTGCCGCTTTTATCAGATTGATCGAGACGCGCCGCGTCGCGGCGGCCGTCGTCGGCCCGGGTAACGGCATCGGCGAGGCGACGCGCGCGCAGGTCCTGGCGGTGCTGACCGCCGGAGTGCCATGCGTACTCGATGCCGACGCCTTGACGACGTTTGCCGACAACCGCCCGCAAGGACCGGGCGAATTGTTCGCGGCGATCGCAGCCTCGCCCAGTCAAGCGTTGGGGGGCGCCTGCATCCTGACGCCGCATGAGGGCGAGTTCGCCCGACTGTTTCGCGACATCGATCCCGCGGCCGACAAGCTGACGCGGGCCCGGGCGGCGGCCAGACAGTCGGGCGCGGTGGTCGTGCTTAAGGGCTATGACAGTGTGATCGCTGCGCCGGACGGCCGAGCGGCGGTCAACGGCAACGCTCCGGCTTTCCTGGCGACGGCTGGGGCGGGCGACGTGCTGGCCGGGCTGGCGGGCGGCCTGCTCGCGCAAAGCATGCCGGCCTTCGAGGCCGCGGCGGCGGCGGTTTGGCTCCAGGGGGCGGCGGCCAGCGCCTTCGGGCCGGGCCTCATCGCCGATGACCTGCCAGGCGAGATTCCCTTGGTTTTACGGGATTTTTTCGCGAACTGACCGACGTTCTATCCCATCCCGCCTGTGGATAATTCAGGGATACGACTGTGGGAAAGATTGCATTTTAACTTAATTTGGAGGTAGAAGACGTTGTTATCTCAGCTACTTTTCCATTCTCCATTAACCCGTCGTTAAACCTTCTCCATTACCGATGTAGTTCTAGGCAATTGCCTAAAACCCCAGGGGGCATCGTTCGAAGATGTTGGCAAAACTTTTCAAACGAGACGAGCCGGCAATCGAAAAAGGTTGCGTCTATCGCCGTGTGCGCATGGACCGCACCGTCGAGACGGCGAAGGTGATCAGTCTCTACAAAGACTCTTTCGGCATTCCGCATGTGCGCTATCAGGTCGTGTTCGGCCGTGTCGATGGCGTGCCGCATCATGACGGCCAGCGCATGCTCTCGGTCGATGCCTTCATCCAGCAATATGGCGAGCGTATCGTTCACGCGACGACCCACTAACCCGCGCCTCATACGCCGCTCAAAGCCGCCGGCCTGCGCCGTGCGGCTTTTTCATTTTCGCATCACGATGGAAATGCTGTAAAGCCCTGAGACCGCTTTGAGTCGCGCCGTCGGGGGTGCTTCGGTTCGAGTAGGCTGCGATGACGTTTAAATGTACTTGCGACGAGACGCGTACCGAGAGTGTTCGGCAGCGCCTGCTTCGCACGGCGCTGCCGTATTGTTTCTATCTCAAGCTCATGAACCGGCCGATCTTCGAGTTCGACAGCGAAGACGACATGATGCGCGCGGTGGCCGCAACCGATGGCCAATTGATCATGCTGAGCTCCCATGTGCCGCCCCGGGCCAAGGAAAAGCTGAGCCTGACAGCGGGACCAGGCGGGGCGTCGCGAATGCCAAAAGAGGCAATCTTTCGCCGGATCGGTCCGCTGTTCTCCGGCGCGTCGGCGGGGGCCAGTCTGCGGCCCGCCCGTCTTTCCAGGCAGGCGCCAGCCAAACGCGCTTGAGCCCGTCGGCCGCCGGATAAAGCCTCAAGCCCTTGCAAAGCCTGCGCTGCGGCACGATCTATGCCCCTTCAGGCCCTGCCGGATGGCGGCTTTCTCCTGTTTCCCAAAGTGGACGCGGGTGCTATAGAAACCGCCTTTCGGGTCAAGGCGATCTCGTGGTTACCCGCGGTTCCCGTCGGCTTGGCGGGTTTAGCCGCCGGACGCCGCGCGGGGGCGGGCGTGGCGGAATTGGTAGACGCGCTGGATTTAGGTTCCAGTGACTCTGTCGTGGGGGTTCGAGTCCCTCCGCCCGCACCAAATGAACGCTAGCAGTCCACTTCAAGCGCGCCGGTTCCGGCGCGGGTAAAAACCAGAGAACGACAGGACGATTTCCATGCAGGTTACCGAAACGGCGAGCGAAGGGCTCAAGCGGGAATTTCTCATCCGCATCCCCGCCTCGGACATCGAGACGAAGCTCAACACTCGCCTCCAGGAAATGAGCACCAAGGTAAAGCAGCCCGGCTTCCGTCCGGGCAAGGTGCCGATGGCCCTGCTGAAGAAGCAGTACGGCCCGTCGCTCATGGGCGAAATTCTCGAGCAGGCCGTCAATGACGGCACGCGCGATGCCTTGAACGAAAAAGGCCTGCGCCCGGCGATGCAGCCGCGCATCGAGATTAAGTCGTTCGAAGAGGGCGGCGACCTCGAGTACGCCATCGCCGTCGAGCTGATCCCGGAGATCAAGCCGCTGGCCTTCAGCGACATCAAGGTCGAGAAGCCGACCGTGATGATCGACGACAAGGCGATCGACGAGGCCGCCCAGCGCCTGCTGACGAGCAACCGCGTCTTCGAGAAAACGGAAGATGCCGGTCGCGCCGCGACGAAGGAAGACCAGTTGCTGGTCGATTTCATCGGCCGCGTCGGCGGCACGCCGTTCGACGGCGGCACCGCCAAGGACTTCGAAGTCGCCATGGACTCGGCCGGCTTCATCCCCGGCTTCATCGAGCAGATGCATGGCTCGAAGGCCGGCGACAAGTTGACCGTGAAGGTGAAATTCCCCGACGAGTACGGCAATGCCGATCTGGCCGGCAAGGATGCCGAGTTCGAAGTCGATGTGAAGGAAGTGCGCCTGCCCAAGGCGGCGACCCTCGACGATGCCTTCGCCAAGACCATCGGCTTCGAGAGCCTCGCGGACCTGAAGAAGGGCCTCAAGGAGCGCATGGAGCAGGAATATGCTCAGGTCACGCGCATGCGCGTGAAACGCAACCTGCTCGACAAGCTCGCCGCCAAGTGCGACTTCGAGACGCCGACGGGCCTGGTGGACAGCGAGTTCGCCGGTATTTGGCAGCAGATGACCGGTCAGGCGCCGGAGCACGATGCCGAGACCTGCAACGATCCGAGCCACGATCACAGCCATGACCATGCCGGCCACGATCACGCCGGTCACGATCACGAGGGCCACGATCACGAGGGCCACGACCATCCGCCGGCCACCGACGTGCTCAAGGACAAGACGCCGGAAGAGATCGAGAAGCTGAAGGCGGAATACCGCACCATTGCCGAGCGCCGCGTGAAGCTCGGCCTGCTGCTGTCGGAGACCGGCCGCGCCAACAAGATCGAGATTTCCAAGGACGATCTGAACCGCGCGCTGCTCAACGAAGCCCGTCGTTTCCCCGGCCAGGAGCGCATGGTGTTCGAGTTCTACCAGAAGAACCCGGAAGCCCTGGAGCAGCTCCGCGCCCCGGTGTTCGAGGACAAGGTCATCGACTACATCCTCGAACTGGCCAAGGTCGAGGAGAAGAAGGTGACGGCCGAGGAGTTGATGCGCGACCCGGACGATGAGAAAGACGACGTCGCCGGCGCCAAGAAGTAAGGCCTGACGGGTTTCTTACGCACCGCGCGGTAACGCCTTTTGAGGCGTTTCCCGCGGCGCGCGAACCGGCTACTCTTTGTCTCACCTGTTTCCGTTTCCCCATTCGTTTGTGAAGGGCGGCGCCCGATGCGAGATCCGATCGATACCTACATGAACTATCTCGTTCCCATGGTGGTCGAGCAGACCAACCGCGGCGAGCGCTCCTACGACATCTATTCGCGCCTCCTCAAAGAGCGCATCATTTTCATGGTCGGCCCCGTCAACGACGCGGTGTCGAGCGTGATCTGCGCCCAGTTGCTGTTCCTGGAAGCCGAGAATCCGAACAAGGACATCTCGTACTACATCAACTCGCCCGGCGGCGTCGTCACCTCCGGCCTCGCGATCTACGACACCATGCAGTACATCCGCCCCGACGTGGCGACGATCTGCATCGGTCAGGCTGCCTCGATGGGCTCGCTGCTGCTCGCGGCCGGCGCCGAGGGCAAGCGCTTCGCTCTGCCCAACGCGCGCATCATGGTTCACCAGCCTTCGGGCGGTGCCCAAGGCCAAGCGACCGACATCGAAATCCAGGCGCGCGAAATCCTGTCGCTGCGTTCGCGCTTGAACGGCATTTACGTCAAGCACACCAAGCAGCCGCTCGACGTGATCGAGAAGGCGATGGAGCGCGATAAGTTCATGAATCCCGAAGAGGCCCAGGCTTTCGGCCTGATCGACGAGGTCTTCGTGAAGCGTCCGGCCAGCGAGAAGGTCGAAATGCCGCGCTAAGGCGCGGTTTCGGGACGCGACACCTCGCCCTTTCGTGCGAAATGGCGACCGAGATGCAGGCGGGCAGGGCCATTTCATGGCTCTGCCCGTCGCCGTCTCCACCCGCAGGCCCTGCCATAAGCCGCTGAATCGGGCGACTTTTTCTCATGGCGATCGGGTTAACCCGATTTTAGGCCCGGATCTGGCAGTCTGTTGACTGGCTGCCCGGCTTTATTCGGCGGGGCTGCATCCCATATAGAGCGAAGGATCCACGCGATCGCTCACGCCGTTTATGACGACAGGGACGAGAAATTCGATCGATGGTTGCCTGCCTATCGCCGCCGTCAGATCGCCTGACACCATATTTAGTATTTAGTTGTGCGTAGCGGACCCTGTGTCTAACATGCGTATAGAGGCCAAATATTTGGCCGAGATGGAGCGACCATGAGCAAGTCCAGCGGCAGCGGCGAATCGCGTAACACCCTCTACTGTTCTTTCTGCGGAAAGAGCCAGCATGAGGTGCGCAAGCTCATCGCCGGACCGACCGTGTTCATCTGCGACGAATGCGTCGAGCTTTGCATGGATATCATCCGTGAAGAGCACAAGACGACGCTGGTCCGTTCGCAGGACGGCGTGCCGTCCCCGCGCGACATCTGCACCGTGCTCGATGACTATGTCATCGGCCAGGTGCATGCCAAGCGCGTCCTCTCGGTCGCGGTGCACAACCATTACAAGCGTCTCGCCCACGGCCAGAAGGCCAACGACGTCGAACTCGCGAAGTCGAACATCCTACTGATCGGCCCGACCGGCTGCGGCAAGACTCTGCTGGCCCAGACGCTGGCGCGCATCCTCGACGTGCCCTTCACGATGGCCGACGCGACGACCCTGACCGAAGCCGGCTATGTCGGCGAGGACGTCGAGAACATCATCCTCAAGCTGCTGCAGTCCGCCGACTACAATGTCGAGCGTGCGCAGCGCGGCATCGTCTACATCGACGAAGTCGACAAGATTTCCCGCAAGTCCGATAACCCGTCGATCACCCGCGACGTGTCGGGCGAGGGCGTGCAGCAGGCTTTGCTCAAGATCATGGAAGGCACCGTTGCCTCCGTGCCGCCGCAGGGCGGGCGCAAACATCCGCAGCAGGAATTCCTGCAGGTCGACACGACGAACATTCTCTTCATCTGCGGCGGCGCCTTCGCCGGCCTGGAGAAGATCATCTCGGCGCGCGGTCGCGGCACCTCTATCGGCTTCGGCGCCGATGTGCGCGCCCCGGAAGACCGCCAGACCGGCGAGCTTCTGCGCGAGGTCGAGCCCGAAGATTTGTTGAAGTTCGGCCTGATCCCCGAGTTCGTCGGTCGCCTGCCGGTGGTCGCGACGCTCGACGATCTCGACGAAGAAGCCTTGGTCGACATCCTCACCGTTCCGAAGAACGCCCTGGTGAAGCAGTACCAGCGTCTCTACGAGATGGAGAATGTCCGCCTCGAATTCTCCGAAGACGCCTTGAAGGGAGTCGCTCGCAAGGCAATCCAGCGCAAGACCGGCGCGCGCGGCCTACGTTCGATCATGGAGACCATTCTCCTCGAATCGATGTTCGAGTTGCCGGGCTTGGAAGGCGTCGAAGAGATCGTGATCAACAAAGAGGTGGTCGAAGGCCGTGCGAAGCCCCTCTACATCTATTCGGACCGTCGTGATGAGACGGGCGCTGGCGCCAGCGCCTGAGTCACGTCCCGGTTCCCGCGTTTTGCGTTCCAGCCGGCTTTACGGAGCCGGCTGCGGACGGCAATGATGAAGTTGTCCCCCACTTTTCATATCGGGAACGCCCGCATCTCCGGGCGACCCTTGAATCCCACCGTCTTCAGCGCCATTTTGAATGAAATCCGGGATGTCGGCCTGTGCCATGTTGGGCAGGCCTGCCCCTTTCCCAAGCGCCGCCCCGTCGCGGTGAAAGGAAGAGCATGAGCGACATTGCCAAGACCGTGACTTACCCAGTCCTGCCCCTGCGCGACATCGTCGTGTTTCCGCACATGATCGTGCCGCTGTTCGTCGGACGCGAGAAATCCGTGCGGGCGCTCGAGGACGTTATGAAGGAGGACAAGCAGATTTTGCTCGTCGCCCAGAAGAACGCCTCGCAGGACGACCCCTCGCAAGAAGACATCCACCTTGTCGGCACCGTCGGGACGGTGCTGCAACTGCTGAAGCTGCCTGACGGCACCGTCAAGGTGCTGGTCGAAGGCGGTCATCGCGCGCGCATTCTGCGCTTCACCGAAAACGAGAATTTCTTCCAGGCCGAATCCGCCGTCATCGACGAGAAGACCGGCCCGGCGGAAGAGTTGGAAGCGCTTGGCCGTTCGGTGATCGGCGAGTTCGAGCAATATATCAAGCTCAACAAGAAGATTCCGCCCGAGGTTCTCGTTTCCCTGAACCAGATCGACGACCCGGCCAAGCTGGCCGACACGGTCGCGTCGCATCTCGCCCTCAAGATTTCCGAGAAGCAGGAGCTTCTGGAACTCGAGACGGTCAGTGAGCGGCTGGAGCGAGTCTACTCCTACATGGAAGCCGAGATCGGCGTCCTGCAGGTGGAGAAGCGCATCCGCAATCGCGTAAAGCGCCAGATGGAGAAGACTCAACGCGAGTATTATCTCAACGAGCAGTTGAAGGCGATCCAGAAGGAGCTCGGCGAGACCGAGGACGGCAAGGACGAAGTGTCCGAACTGGAAGAGCGCATCCGCAAGACGCGCCTGACCAAGGAAGCGCGCGACAAAGCGATGGCCGAAGTGAAGAAGCTTCGCACCATGGGCCCGATGTCGGCCGAAGCGACGGTGGTGCGCAACTACCTCGATTGGCTGCTCAATATTCCTTGGAAGAAGCGTACGCGCGTAAAGCACGATCTCAAGAATGCCGAGAAGGTGCTCAACGCCGATCACTTCGGCTTAGACAAGGTCAAGGAGCGCATCCTCGAGTACCTCGCGGTGCAAGAGCGCGTGAATAAAATCCGCGGCCCGATCCTGTGCCTAGTCGGCCCTCCGGGCGTCGGCAAGACCTCGCTCGGCAAGTCGATCGCCAAGTCGACCGGTCGTAACTTCGTGCGCATGTCGCTCGGCGGCGTGCGGGACGAAGCGGAGATCCGCGGCCATCGTCGGACCTACATCGGCTCGATGCCCGGCAAGATCATCCAGGGCATGAAAAAGGCGAAGTCGTCGAACCCGCTGTTCCTGCTCGACGAGATCGACAAGCTCGGCGCGGATTTCCGTGGCGATCCGTCGTCGGCTCTGCTCGAGGTGCTCGATCCTGAGCAGAACGCGACGTTCAGCGATCATTACCTCGAGGTCGACTATGACCTGTCCGATGTGATGTTCGTCACCACCGCCAACTCGCTGCGCATGCCGCAGCCGTTGATGGACCGCATGGAGATCATCCGCATCCCCGGCTACACCGAGGATGAGAAGGTCGAGATCGCCAAGCGCCACCTGGTGTCGAAGCAATTGGAAGCCAACGGCCTCAAGAAGGACGAGTGGACAATCTCCGATGACGGCCTGCTGGATCTCGTGCGCTACTACACGCGCGAGGCCGGCGTCCGCAACCTCGAGCGCGAGATCGCCAACCTGACCCGCAAAGCGATCAAGGAGATCGTCAGCGGCAAAGCGAAGCAGATCAAGGTGACCCGCCGCAACCTCGAGAAGTACGCGGGCGTCCGCCGCTTCCGTTACGGCGAAGTCGAAGCGGAAGATCTGGTCGGCGTCGTGACCGGTCTGGCCTGGACGGAAGTCGGCGGCGAATTGCTGTCGATCGAGGCCGTGGTCATGCCGGGCAAGGGCGCGATATCGAGCACCGGCAAGCTCGGCGACGTCATGCAGGAGTCGGTCCAGGCCGCGCGCAGCTACGTGCGCTCGCGTCTGATCGCCTACGGCATCAAGCCGCCCGACTTCAACAAGAAGGATATCCATGTGCACGTGCCGGAAGGCGCGACGCCCAAGGACGGTCCTTCCGCCGGCGTCGCCATGCTGACCTCGATCGTCTCTGCCCTGACGGGCATTCCGGTCCGCAAGGACATCTGTATGACCGGCGAGATCACGCTGCGGGGCCGCGTGCTGCCGATCGGCGGTCTGAAGGAGAAGCTGCTGGCCGCCTTGCGCGGCGGTCTGAAAACGGCGCTGATCCCGAAGGACAACGAGAAGGACTTGGCTGAGATCCCCGACAACGTGAAGAAGGGACTCACCATCATCCCGGTCTCGACCGGCGATGAGGTTCTGAAGTACGCCTTGGTGCGTCCGCTGGTGCCGATCGAGTGGACGGAGCCGGAAGAGGTCAAGCCGGTCGCGGGCGCCGCGACCGACCCGGACCACGGCGTCGTCACGCATTAATAGGCGCTTCTACGAAACGATAATGCGGCGGGTTTGCAAGAGCCCGCCGCAATCGTTTAAAAAGCCTGAAAAAGCGCCAAAATCCTGGGGAAAACTGCGCTTCTGCGATTGACGCGTCTTGAAACGCCGATCTAGAGTGGTCGCCTTCGATCCCGTCGGAGCGACGCTGGGATCGTCCAAAAATTCGCAGAGGGGATACTCAAGTGAATAAGAACGATCTCGTGGCAGCGGTTGCGACCGGTACGGGTTTGTCGAAGACCGATGCATCGAAGGCCGTCGATGAAGTGTTCGACCAGATCACCAAGGCGCTGAAGCATGGCGATGATGTTCGCCTCGTTGGCTTCGGCACTTTCAACGTCACCAAGCGTGCCGCCAGCCAGGGCCGCAATCCGCGCACCGGCGAAGCGATCAGCATTCCGGCGTCCAAGCGTCCCAAGTTCACGGCCGGCAAGGGCCTGAAGGACGCGGTGAATTAACGCTTTTCCCCGCGGGGAATGACAAAGCCGGCTTCCGCGCGGAAGCCGGCTTTGTCATGTCCGTGCCGGCGTCTGTCGCCGCGCGTTTTCCGTGCCGCTTTCGCGGCGGTGCGTTATAACCGCAGCTGTCCATGGGGGCGGTTAGCTCAGCTGGTAGAGCACCACGTTTACACCGTGGCTGTCGGCGGTTCGAACCCGTCACCGCCTACCACTCGGACCGAACGCGGCATAAGACCGCAAGCAGGCAGGGAGATGCGACATGGCCTATAGCAGCTGGCGCGGCGTCGTCGGACTGATCAAGCCGACCATGCGGCCGGGCGGTCTCGAAGAGCTCATTCGGATGTTGCCGGACGGCGTTTGCACCTTGCCGCTGTTCCTCGACATCCGGCGGGGCACCAAGGACGAGTTCAAGGAGGTGATGGTCCATTACGAGACGGCCATCGCCAAACTCGCCGAGCAAAAGGTCGATCTGATCCATCCAGAGGGCGCACCACCGTTCATGGTGCGCGGCCTCAAGGGGGAGCGCAAACTGCTCGACAAGTGGGAGAAGCAATACAAAACGCCGCTCTTCACGTCGGGCACCAACCATATCGCGGCGCTCAAGGCGCTGGGCATCAAGAAGTTCGTCGGCGCCACCTATTTCAGCGGCGACATCAACGAGAGCTTCGCCGCTTATTTCCGCGAAGCCGGCTTTACCGTGCTCGGCATGGAGGGCATCGATGTGCCGTTCGACCAGGTCGGCAGCCTGTCGGCTCACGAGGTCTACGTCCATATTAAGAAGGCCTTCCTCAAGCAGCCCAAAGCCGAAGCGATCTACATGCTGGGTACCGGTTGGCGTGTGCTCGAGATGATCGAGACCCTGGAGCAGGACCTCGGCGTGCCGGTGATCCATCCGGTGCCGGCGCGCTGCTGGGAAATCCAGGCCCGGCTGCACATCCGCCAGCCCGTGCAGGGCTACGGTGCCCTGATCCGCGACCTGCCGCCGCTGCCCGGCTGAGGGCCCGCCGGGCCAGCCGATAAGCGCTTGGAGTCGCAAAAAGATTCCCCGTGCGAATCGGCGCTTTGCGGCCGGAAGCTTTCTTGACAGGGCAGGGGGTGTGAAGTAAACCAACGCACCCCACGCCGGGCGGCTTATGCTAATTTATTGAGCCATCGGCGGGGCCGCCACGCGGGCCTTGCAGGCCTTCGTTCCGGGACCATGGGGGAGTAGCTCAGTTGGTTAGAGCGCCGGCCTGTCACGCCGGAGGTCGCGGGTTCAAGTCCCGTCTCTCTCGCCACCCGGTTTTCATGTCATTTCGCGCTTGCGCCATCCGACGGTCACGGGTGGCTCTCGGCGCTTGAGAACGGCTCGCAAGCATCGCGTCCGTCCCCGATCTCGTCGCGGCTCATCGCGCCGGGCATTATGCCGTTTTCACTGTTCCTTGATCCCACCATGGCGGAAGGCCTCTTTGCTGCGCTTGCGCGGTGCAAAAAGAGTCAATCTTCACTTCCCTTTAGGCCTCGCTATTTCTATATTCGGGCCGCTTGAGAACGCCGGAGCGCACCCTGTTCCGGACCTTCGCGTCGGGCTCGCCCAACCGCCCCGCGACGACCTCCCAGGCAATGGTTCGAACATTCCCGACGCGAAGGCCCGGCATGGAAGCCCTGTTGCGCGAATATCTGCCGATTCTGATATTCCTCGGCCTCGCCCTAGCCCTGTCCGCCTTGATGATAGGGGCGTCCTATATCGCCGCCCGCCAGCGTCCCGACACCGAAAAAATCTCGCCGTACGAATGCGGCTTCGATCCGTTCGACGACGCGCGCGGCAAGTTCGACGTGCGGTTCTATCTGGTCGCCATCCTGTTCATCATCTTCGACCTCGAAGTGGCCTTCCTGTTTCCCTGGGCGGTCACGCTCGGCGAGATCGGTCTGTTCGGTTTCTGGTCGATGGTGGTGTTTCTCGGCGTCTTGACCATCGGTTTCATCTACGAGTGGAAGAAGGGGGCGCTGGAGTGGGAGTGATCGGCCGCTAAGCCGCATCGCACCGTTCGCCGCCCGGAGAGTCTCATGAGCCTCACGACCACCACGCCGACCTCGATTTTGACGCCGACCGTCGCGACCACGCCGGATCGCGGCGCGGTCATGCGCGCCATGGCTGACGAGGTGCAAAACAAGGGCTTCGTGCTCGCCAAGATGGATCAGGTGGTCAACTGGGCGCGCACCGGCTCGCTGTGGCCGATGACCTTCGGCCTGGCCTGTTGCGCCGTCGAGATGATCCAGGCGGCGACCTCGCGCTACGACCTCGACCGCTTCGGCATGCTGTTCCGTCCGAGCCCGCGCCAGTCCGATGTGATGATCGTCGCCGGCACGCTGTGCAATAAGATGGCCCCGGCGCTGCGCCGCGTGTACGACCAGATGCCCGAGCCGCGTTGGGTCGTGTCGATGGGCAGCTGCGCCAACGGCGGCGGTTACTATCACTATTCCTATTCCGTGGTGCGCGGATGCGACCGCATCGTCCCGGTCGATATCTACGTGCCCGGCTGCCCGCCCACGGCCGAAGCGCTGCTCTACGGTCTGCTGCAACTGCAGCGTAAAATCCGCCGCACCGGCACCATTGCCCGCTAACGGGCGCCCGCCAGTTCCCTCACCGAGTTCATCCGCCGATGACTGAAGCCCTCCAGGATCTTGCCGACTACGTCACGACCGCTCTCGGCGGCGCGGTGCTGTCGCATGAGATTCGTCGCGGCGAATTGGCCGTGACGATCAAGCGCGACGAGTTGCCGCGCGTACTGACCTTCCTGCGTGACGACAGCAACTGCCAGTTCCGCCAGCTGCTCGACGTCTGCGGCGTGGATTATCCCGACCGCGAGGAGCGCTTCGACGTCGTCTATCATCTGTTGTCGCTGCGCCAGAATCAGCGCATCCGCGTCAAGCTGACGGCGGGCGAACTGACGCCGGTGCCGTCGGCCGTGTCGATCTTCAATTCCGCCGGCTGGTGGGAGCGCGAGGCCTGGGACTTGTACGGCATCTATTTCGCCGGCCATCCGGACCTGCGCCGCATCCTCACCGATTACGGCTTCGAGGGCCACCCGCTGCGCAAGGACTTCCCGCTGACCGGCTTCGTCGAATTGCGCTACGACGACGAGCAGAAGCGCGTCGTCTACGAACCTGTGAAGCTGACCCAGGAATTCCGCAGCTTCGACTTCCTCAGCCCGTGGGAAGGCATGCTGCCGGGCGACGAAAAAGCGGATGTGCCGCAATCGCCGTTGCCGCCGCCCGCGCCGATCAAGCCGGCCTAAGAGGACATCCCATGGCCGAACATCAGATTCAGAACTTCACCTTAAACTTCGGGCCGCAGCATCCGGCGGCCCACGGCGTGCTGCGCCTCGTTCTCGAGATGGACGGCGAAGTTATCGAGCGCGCCGATCCGCATGTCGGGCTGCTGCATCGTGGCACCGAGAAACTCATCGAGTATAAGACCTACCTGCAGGCCGTGCCCTATTTCGACCGCCTCGATTATGTCGCGCCGATGTCGCAGGAGCATGCCTTCGCGCTGGCGGTCGAGCGCCTGCTCGGCATTCAGGCGCCGATCCGCGCGCAATACATCCGCGTGCTGTTCGCCGAGATCAGCCGTTTGCTCAACCATCTGTTGAACATCAACAGCTTCGCCATGGACGTCGGCGCCATGACGCCGATGCTGTGGGGCTTCGAGGAGCGCGAAAAGCTGATGGAGTTCTACGAGCGCGCGTCGGGCGCGCGCCTCCATGCGGCTTACTTCCGTCCCGGCGGCGTGCATCTCGACCTGCCGGTCGGCCTGATCGACGACATCATGACCTTCGTGGAAAACTTCCCGAAGCATATGAACGACGTCGATACGCTGCTGACTGGCAACCGTATTTTCCGCCAGCGCACCGTCGACATCGGCGTCTGCTCGGCCGAGGACTGCTACGACTGGGGTTTCACCGGCCCGATGCTGCGCGGCTCGGGCGTCGCCTGGGATCTGCGCAAGTCGCAGCCCTACGACGTCTACGACAAGATGGATTTCGACATCCCCGTCGGCAAGAACGGCGACTGCTTCGACCGCTACCTCGTCCGCATGGAAGAGATGCGCCAGAGCCTGCGCATCATCCGCCAGTGCTGCGAGCAGTTGCCCGAAGGCCCGGTCATGATCGAGAACAACAAGATCGCGCCGCCCAAGCGCGCCGAGATGAAGCGCTCGATGGAAGCCCTGATTCATCACTTCAAACTCTATACCGAGGGCTATCACGTGCCCGCCGGCGAGATTTATGCCGCCGTCGAAGCGCCGAAGGGCGAGTTCGGCGTCTATGTCGTCTCCGACGGCAGCAACAAGCCCTATCGCTGCAAGATCCGCGCGCCGGGCTTCGCCCATCTGCAGGGCCTCGATTTCCTGTCCAAGGGACATATGCTGGCCGACGTCGTCGCCATCATCGGCTCCCTCGACATCGTTTTCGGCGAGATCGATCGATGAGCGTCTATCCTGAACACCGCCCGGCCGGGCAGGGCGAGCCCTTCGTCTTCACCGCGGAGATGAAGGCCAAGGCCGATGCGCATATCGCCAAATATCCGGCGGGCCGCCAGCAGAGCGCGGTGATGCCGTTGCTCGATCTGGCGCAGCGCCAGAACGGCGGCTGGCTCAGCAAGGAAGCGCTCGCCCATGTGGCGGACATTCTCGGCATGCCGGTGATGCGCGTTTACGAGGTCGCCAGCTTCTACACGATGTACAACCTGCAACCGGTCGGCAAAAACCTGGTGCAGGTCTGCACGACGACACCTTGTTGGTTGCGCGGCTCCGGCGACGTGGTTGCCGCCTGCGAGAAGCATCTCGGTATCGCTGTCGGTGAGACGACGGCCGACGGCAAGTTCACGCTGCGCGAAGTCGAATGCCTCGGCGCCTGCGTCAATGCGCCTGTGGTGCAAGTCGCCGACGATTATTACGAGGACGTGGCGGTGAGCCATGTGCCGGGCCTGCTCGATGCGCTGGGGCGCGGCGAGACGCCGAAGGCCGGCTCGCTGATCGGCCGTCAAACCTCAGCGCCCGAGGGCGGCGCGCTGACCCTTAAAGACATTCCCGCGAAGCAGGGCGCCTAATCATGCTGAGCGATAAAGACCGCATTTTCACCAATCTCTACGGCCAGCAGGACTTCCGCCTGGCCGCCGCGCGCGCGCGCGGCGATTGGGACGGCACCAAAGAGATTCTCGCGCGCGGGCGCGACGCCATCATCGAAGAGATGAAGAAGTCCGGCCTGCGCGGTCGCGGCGGCGCCGGCTTCCCGACCGGCTTGAAATGGTCCTTCATGCCCAAGCAGTCGGATGGCCGGCCGAGCTACTTGGTCGTCAATGCCGACGAGGGCGAGCCGGGCACCTGCAAAGACCGCGACATGATGCGCCACGATCCGCACAAGCTGATCGAAGGCTGCCTGATCGCCGGCTTCGCCATCAACGCGGTGGCCGGTTACATCTATATCCGCGGCGAGTTCTACCGCGAGGCCGAGAACCTGCAGATCGCCATCGACGAGGCCTATGCCGCCGGTCTGCTCGGCAAGAACGCCTGCGGCTCGGGCTACGATTACGATCTGTTCGTCCATCGCGGCGCCGGCGCTTACATTTGCGGCGAAGAGACCGCGCTGATCGAAAGCCTCGAAGGCAAGAAGGGCCAGCCGCGCCTCAAGCCGCCGTTCCCGGCGGGCGCCGGCCTCTATGGCTGCCCGACCACCGTGAACAACGTCGAGAGCATCGCCGTCGCCCCGACCATCCTGCGCCGCGGCGCCTCCTGGTTCGCCGGCCTCGGCCGTCCGAACAACGTCGGCACCAAGGTCTTCTGCATTTCCGGCCATGTGAACAAGCCGTGCAATGTCGAAGAAGAGATGGGCATTCCGCTGAAAGAGCTGATCGAGAAGCATGCCGGCGGCGTGCGCGGCGGTTGGGACAATCTGCTGGCCGTCGTTCCCGGCGGCTCGTCGGTGCCGATCCTGCCGAAATCGATCTGCGACACCGTGCTGATGGACTTCGACAGCCTGAAGGAGGTCAAGTCAGGCCTCGGCACGGCGGCGGTCATCGTCATGGACAAGTCGACCGACGTGGTGAAGGCCATCGCGCGCTTCTCCAAATTCTACATGCACGAAAGCTGCGGCCAGTGCACGCCGTGCCGCGAAGGCACCGGCTGGCTGTGGCGCGTCATGGAGCGCATGGTGAAGGGCAACGCGACATCGGGCGAAATCGACATGCTCGAGGAAGTCTCGCGCGAGATCGAAGGCCATACCATTTGCGCGCTCGGCGACGCGGCCGCTTGGCCGGTGCAGGGCCTCATTCGTCATTTCCGCCCGGTCATGGAAGCGCGCATCGCCGCCTATCGCAGCGGCTTGCAGCGCAGCGCGGCGGAGTAGGGGAGCGTCATGCCCAAAGTCACAGTCGACGGCACCGAACTCGAGATCGCGGCAGGCAGCACCGTGCTGCAGGCCTGCGAAGTCGCCGGCGTCGAAATTCCGCGCTTCTGCTACCACGAGCGCCTGTCCATCGCCGGCAATTGCCGCATGTGCCTGGTCGAGGTCGAGAAATCGCCCAAGCCGGTGGCGTCCTGCGCCATGCCGATCAACGAAGGCATGGTGATCAAGACCGACACGCCGATGGTGCATAAGGCGCGCAAGGGCGTGATGGAGATGCTGCTCATCAACCATCCGCTCGATTGCCCGATTTGCGACCAGGGCGGCGAATGCGATCTGCAGGATCAGGCGCTCGGCTACGGCTTCGACAAGTCGCGCTATTCCGAGAACAAGCGCGCCGTGAAGGACAAGAACTTCGGCCCGCTGATCGAGACGCATATGACGCGCTGCATCCATTGCACGCGCTGCGTCCGCTTCAGCACCGAAGTGGCCGGCGTGCCGGACATCGGCGCCATCGGCCGCGGCGAGCATATGGAGATCACCACCTATCTCGATGCCGCGGTCGGCTCTGAGATGTCGGGCAACGTCATCGATCTATGCCCGGTCGGCGCGCTGGTCTCAAAGCCTTACGCATTCACCGCGCGCCCGTGGGAATTGAAGAAGACCGAATCGATCGACGTGATGGATGCAGTCGGCAGCAACATCCGCATCGACGCGCGCGGCCCCGAGGTCATGCGTGTCCTGCCGCGTCTCAACGAAGACGTGAACGAGGAGTGGATTTCCGACAAGACGCGCTTCGCCTATGACGGCCTGAAGCGCCAGCGCCTCGACCGTCCGTACCTGCGCGAGAACGGCAAGCTGCGCGAAGCGACCTGGGACGAAGTGTTCCTCGCCGTCTCGGCCAAGCTGAAAGCGACGGCTGGCGACAAGATCGCCGCCATCGCCGGCGACCTCGCCGACGCCGAATCGATGTATGCGCTCAAGGAATTGTTCGTCTCGCTCGGCAGCAAGAATCTCGACTGCCGCCAGGACGGCGCCAAGCTCGACGCCACGTCGCGCGCCTCCTACATCTTCAACAGCGGTATCGCCGGCATCGAACAGGCCGACGTCGTGCTGCTGATCGGCACCAACCCGCGTCTGGAAGCGCCGATCGTCAACGCCCGCTTGCGCAAGCGCTACCTGATGGGCGGCTTCAAGATCGCCTCGATCGGCCCGGCGCTCGATCTCAGCTTCCCGCTCGAGAGCCTCGGCGCCGGCCCGCAGACGCTGAGCGACCTGGCTGCCGGCAAACATGGCTTCGCCGAAGCGCTCAAGGCCGCCAAGAACCCGATGATCATCGTCGGCCAGGGCGCGCTCGCCCGCGCCGACGGCAGCGCCGTGCTCGCCGCCGCGCGCAAGCTGGCGGAGGCCTCGGGCGTCGTGAAGGACGGCTGGAACGGCTTCAACGTCTTGCACACGGCAGCTTCTCGCGTCGGCGGCCTCGACCTCGGCTTTGTGCCCAGTTTAAATAAGGACGGGCAGGGCGGACGCGACGTCGCCGGCATTCTCGAGGGCGCGCAATCGGGCGCGGTCGAGGTCGTCTATCTGCTCGGCGCCGACGAGATCGACAACACGAAGCTCGGCAAGGCCTTCGTCATTTACCAGGGCCATCATGGCGATGCCGGCGCGCACCGCGCCGACGTCATCCTGCCGGGCGCCGCCTATACCGAGAAAGACGGCACTTACGTAAATACCGAGGGCCGGGTGCAGCGCGCCAAGCGCGCCGCCTTCCCGCTCGGCGAGGCGCGCGAGGATTGGAAGATCGTCCGCGCCCTGTCCCAGGTGATCGGCAAGACCTTGCCGTTCGACAGCATCCAGCAGTTGCGCGCCAAGATGGCTGCCGCCCATCCGACCTTCGCGACGCTCGACGCGTTGCTGCCGGCGACCTGGGGCAGCTTCGGTCAGGAAGGCAGCATGGACGGCGCGGCCTTCCGCACACCGATCAGCAATTTCTACATGACGGACCCGATCTCGCGGGCCTCCGTCACGATGGCCAAGTGCGCCGAGGTTCAGTCCTCGCGCTCCAAGGATACCGGCACCCATGGCTGAGCTCTGGACTTCATACGGTTGGCCGACGCTGCTGATCCTGCTGCAGATCGCCGCGATTCTCGTGCCGTTGCTGGTGGCGGTCGCCTACCTGACCTACGCCGAGCGCCGCGTCATCGGCGCCATGCAGATCCGCAAGGGGCCCAACGTCGTCGGCCCGTTTGGTCTGCTGCAGCCTTTCGCCGACGCGGTGAAGCTGATCTTCAAGGAAACCGTGCTGCCGGCCGGCGCCAACAAGGTGGTCTTCATCCTGGCGCCGCTGCTGACCTTCACGCTCAGCCTGGTCGCCTGGGCGGTCATCCCCTTTGGCGAGGGCTTGGTGCTGTCCGACATCAACGTCGGCGTGCTCTATCTCTTCGCCATCTCCTCGCTTGGCGTCTACGGCATCATCATGGCCGGCTGGGCGTCCAACTCGAAATATGCCTTCCTCGGCGCGCTGCGCTCCGCCGCGCAGATGGTGTCCTACGAAGTCTCCATCGGCTTCGTCATGATCACCGTGCTGCTCTGCGTCGGCTCGTTGAATCTGTCCGACATCGTGCGGGCCCAGCAAGACGGCGTCTGGTTCGCCCTGCCGCTGCTGCCGATGTTCGTCATTTTCTTCATTTCGGCTCTGGCCGAGACCAACCGCTCGCCCTTCGACCTGGTCGAGGCGGAAGCTGAGTTGGTTGCCGGCTACAACGTCGAATATTCCTCCATGGCCTTCGGCCTGTTCATGCTCGGCGAATACGCCAACATGATCCTGATGAGCGGCATCACGACGATTCTGTTCCTCGGCGGTTGGCTGCCGCCGCTGGACATCGCGCCTTTCAACTGGATTCCCGGCCCGATCTGGTTCGCCCTGAAAATCTCGCTGCTGCTGTTCGTCTTCCTCTGGGTGCGCGCCACCATGCCGCGCTACCGCTACGACCAGTTGATGCGCCTCGGCTGGAAAGTATTCTTGCCGTTCTCGCTGTTCTGGGTCGTGTTGACCGCCGGCGTGCTGCTCGCCTTCGGTTGGCTGCCGGGTAAGGGGATCTGACCATGGCTTTTCTCGATCGCTCCGCCCGCACGCTGTTCCTGTACGAGATTCTCGTCGGCCTGAGCATGACTTTCCGCTACATGTTCAAGCGCAAGGTCACCATCAACTACCCGTACGAAAAAGGTCCGCTCAGCACGCGCTTCCGCGGCGAGCATGCTTTGCGCCGCTATCCGAACGGCGAAGAACGCTGCATTGCCTGCAAGCTGTGCGAGGCGATCTGCCCGGCCCAGGCCATCACGATCGAGGCCGAGCCGCGCATCGACGGCAGCCGCCGCACGACGCGCTACGACATCGATATGACCAAATGCATCTACTGCGGCCTCTGCGAGGAAGCCTGTCCGGTGGACGCCATCGTCGAAGGGCCGAATTTCGAGTTCGCCACCGAGACGCGAGAAGAGCTGATGTACAACAAAGACAAATTGCTGGCGAATGGCGAGCGGTGGGAGGCGGAAATCGCCAACCGCCTGACCGCCGAAGCGCCCTACCGCTGAGCTGCGGGCCGAAATACGAAGGGGACGAGCGTGACGATCCATTTCCATTGCGCGGCTGCGCGTCATTTCCAGGGCGCCGCTGCGCGCCGCAGCAAGGGCTGACGCCATGATCGTGCAGGCGCTCGCCTTCTATCTGTTCGCCGCGGTGGCCATCGCCTCGGGCGTGATGGTCATCGCCGCGCGCAACCCGGTGCATTCGGTGCTGTTTCTGATCCTCGCCTTCTTCAACGCGGCGGGCCTTTTCGTGCTGATGGGCGCCGAATTCATCGCCATGATCCTGGTGATCGTCTATGTCGGCGCCGTCGCTGTGCTGTTCCTCTTCGTCGTGATGATGCTCGACATCAACTTCGTCGAACTGCGCCAGGGCTTCCTGCAATATCTGCCGATCGGCGGCCTGATCGGCGTGATTCTCCTCGTCGAGCTGCTGTTCGTCTTCGCCAGCTGGGCCGTTCTGCCCGATGCCGGCATGCTGGCTGCGGCCCCCGTGCCGCCGGCGGAGGCGGTAAGCAACACCCGGGCCCTCGGCCGGCTGCTCTATACGAACTACGTCTACCTATTCCAGGCCTCGGGCATGGTGCTGTTGGTCGCCATGATCGGCGCCATCGTGCTGACGCTGCGCTCGCGCGAAGGCGTGCGGCGCCAGAGCATCTCCAAGCAGATCGGCCGCAAGGTCGAGGACAGCGTTGAAATCAAAAAGGTCGAGACGGGGACGGGCATCTGAGATGGAAATTACCCTCGCCCATTATCTCAGCGTCGCCGCTGTGCTCTTCACGCTTGGCGTTTTCGGCATTTTCCTCAACCGCAAGAACGTCATCATCATTCTGATGTCGGTCGAGCTGATGCTGCTCGCCGTCAACATCAACCTGGTGGCCTTCTCGACCCATCTCGGCGATCTGGTCGGCCAGATATTCGCCATGTTCGTCCTCACGGTGGCGGCGGCGGAGGCGGCTATCGGCCTTGCCATCCTCGTCGTCTATTTCCGCAACCGCGGTTCCATCGCGGTTGAGGACATCAATATGATGAAGGGCTAGGGCAGGGCCATGTACTCCGCCGCTATTTTTCTGCCTCTGATCGGGGCGATCATCGCCGGGTTCTTCGGCCGCATCATCGGCGACCGTGGCGCGCAGATCGTCACCTGCATCTGCCTGCTGACCTCGGCCGTATTGGCCGTGCCGATCTTCTATCAGGTCGCCATCCTCGGCCAAGCGCGCGACATCCAGGTGCTGCAGTGGATCTCGTCCGGCGCGCTCGAGGCCTCCTGGGCCCTGCGCTTCGATACGCTGAGCGCCGTGATGCTCTGCGTCGTCACCTGGGTCTCGTCGGCGGTGCATGTCTATTCGATCGGCTATATGTCGCACGACAAGTCGATCCCGCGTTTCATGTCTTACTTGTCGCTCTTCACCTTCATGATGCTGATGTTAGTGACGGCCGACAATTTCGTGCAGATGTTCTTCGGCTGGGAAGGCGTCGGCGTCGCCTCCTACCTGCTGATCGGCTTCTGGTACGAGAAGCCCTCGGCCAATGCCGCGGCGATCAAGGCCTTCGTGGTCAACCGTGTCGGCGACTTCGGCTTCGCCCTCGGCATCATGGCGACGTTCTTCCTCTACAACAGCGTCAGCTTCGACGCCGTGTTCGAGGCGACGCCGGCCATGACGGCAACGGTGCTCGATTTCGCCGGCTTGCAAATTCCCGCCCTGACGTTGATCTGCCTGCTGCTGTTCATCGGCGCCATGGGCAAGTCGGCCCAACTCGGCCTGCATACTTGGTTGCCGGACGCCATGGAAGGCCCGACCCCGGTGTCCGCCCTCATCCATGCCGCGACGATGGTGACGGCCGGCGTCTTCATGGTTTGCCGTCTGTCGCCGATGTTCGAATTCTCCGAGACGGCGCTGACCACCGTGACCATCGTCGGCGCCAGCACGGCGATCTTCGCCGCCACCGTCGGCCTGGTGCAGACCGACATCAAGCGCGTCATCGCCTATTCGACCTGCTCACAGCTCGGCTACATGTTCTTTGCCGCCGGCGTGTCGGCCTATCCCGCCGCTATGTTCCACCTGACGACTCACGCCTTCTTCAAAGCGCTCTTGTTCTTGGGCGCCGGCTCGGTGATTCACGCCATGTCCAACGAGCAGGACATGCGCAAGATGGGCGGCATCTTCAAGCTGATCCCGATCACCTATTTCCTGATGTGGATCGGCTCGCTGGCATTGGCCGGCATCCCGTTCTTCGCCGGCTACTGGTCGAAGGATATCGTGCTGGAGGCCGCCTGGGCTTCGGGCAGTTCGTCGGGCCATTACGCCTTCTGGCTCGGCGTCATCGCCGCGCTGCTGACGGCCTTCTATTCCTGGCGCCTGCTGCTGATGACCTTCCATGGCCGCGCCCGCGCCGACCATCACGTCATGAGCCATGTGCACGAGAGCCCTTACTCCATGCTGATCCCGATGATGGCGCTTGCCGTCGGCGCGATCTTCGCCGGCTGGGGCCTTTACGGCTATTTCGTCGGCGACGGCATGCATGAGTTCTGGGGTAAGGCGATCTTCATTGCGGAGAACCATACGGCGCTGCATGACGCGCATCATGTGCCGTTGTGGGTCAAGCTGGCGCCGCTTGTCGTCGCCGTTCTCGGAATCGCCGCCGCCTACTGGGCCTACCTCATCCGTCCGGGCATTCCCGCCGCCATGGCGCGCGAGATGCGCGGCCTCTACCTGTTCCTGTTGAACAAGTGGTACTTCGACGAGTTGTACGATTTCCTCTTCGTCCGCCCGGCCAAGCGCTTCGGCGCTTTCCTGTGGAAGCAGGGCGACGGCACGGTGATCGACGGCTTCGGCCCCAACGGCATCGCCGCCGGCACGGTCATGTTGGCGCGCCGCGCCGGCCGCCTGCAGACCGGCTATGTCTATCATTATGCTTTTGCCATGCTGATCGGCGTCGCCGCCTTCGTCAGCTGGTATCTCTTCGTGCGCGGGTAAGAAGAACGTCATGAGCGATTGGCCGCTGCTTTCCCTCGTCATCTTCCTGCCGCTGCTGGGCGCGGCCTTCATCGCCATCGTTCGCGGCGAGCCGGAGACGGTCGCGCGCAACGCCCGCGCCGTGGCGCTGTGGACGTCGCTGCTGACCTTCGTCCTGTCGATCTTCATCTGGACCGGTTTCGACAAGGGCAATCCGGGCTTCCAGTTCGTCGAGCGGGCGCAGTGGCTGCCCGGCGTCAACTTCACCTATCACGTCGGCGTCGACGGCATTTCGGCGCTGTTCGTGCTGCTCTCCACATTCCTGACCCCGCTCTGCATCCTGGCAAGCTGGAAAGCCGTCCAGGAGCGGGTCAAGGAATACATGATCGCGTTCCTCGTGCTGGAAACGCTGATGGTCGGCATGTTCGCCTCGCTCGACTTCGTGCTGTTCTACATCTTCTTCGAAGCCGTGCTGATCCCGATGTTCCTGATCATCGGCATCTGGGGCGGTCCGCGCCGCGTCTATGCCGCTTTCAAATTCTTCCTCTATACGCTGGCCGGCTCGGTGCTGATGCTGCTGGCGCTGCTCGCCATCTACTTCCAGACCGGCACAACGGAAATCCCGACGCTGCTGACCGCCAAGATTCCGGCAGGCATGCAGACTTGGCTGTGGCTCGCCTTCTTCGCGTCCTTCGCGGTGAAGATCCCCATGTGGCCGCTGCACACCTGGCTGCCCGACGCCCACGTCGAAGCGCCGACGGCCGGCTCGGTCATCCTCGCCGGCGTGCTCTTGAAGATGGGCGGCTATGGATTCCTGCGCTTCTCGCTGCCGATGCTGCCGGAAGCCTCGATGTATTTCGCACCCTTGGTCTTCGCTCTCAGCGTCGTCGCGGTGATCTACACCTCGCTGGTCGCGCTCGCCCAGTCGGACATGAAGAAGCTGATCGCCTATTCGTCGGTCGCCCACATGGGCTTCGTAACCATCGGCATCTTCACTTTCAACACCCAGGGTATCGAAGGCGCGATCTTCCAGATGCTGAGCCACGGCGTCGTCTCCGGTGCGCTGTTCCTCTGCGTCGGCGTGATCTACGACCGCATGCACACGCGCGAGATCGGCCGTTACGGCGGCTTGGTCCATCGTATGCCGCTCTACGCCACGGTCTTCATGATCTTCACCATGGCCTCGGTCGGCCTGCCGGGCACCAGCGGTTTCATCGGAGAATTCATGGTGCTGGTCGGCGCCTACCAGGCCAATACCTGGGTGGCGCTACTCGCGACCACCGGCCTGATTCTCGGCGCCGCCTACATGCTGTGGCTCTATCGCCGCGTCGTGTTCGGCCCGCTGACCAGGGAAGATTTGAAAACCATCCTGGATCTGGATGCGCGCGAAGTGGCGATTTTCGTGCCGCTGATCCTCGTCGTCCTGTGGATGGGCATCTATCCCACGTCGTTCCTTGAGGTGATTCACGGCTCCGTGGCCGGCCTCGTCGATCATTACCACGCCTCGGTGGCGCCGACGTCGGCCGCCTCCGGCGCGGTCCGTTAGGTGAGGGGCAAGCCGGCATGACCAGCTTCGAGTTCAGCCAAATCCTTCCTGCCCTGCCGGAGGCCTTCCTCGCCGTCGCGGCGATGATCGTGCTCATGTTCGGCGTGTTCAAGGGCGACTCCCACAGCCGAGCCGTCGGCTGGCTCGCCGTCTTGGTGCTCGCCGTTACCGCGGCCTTGGTGCTCGGCTCCCCGGTCAAGACGACGACGGTGACGCTCAACGGCTTGTTCGTGCTCGATAGCTTCGCGCGCTTCGCCAAGGTTCTCGTCATCCTCGGATCGGCCTTGGCGCTGATCATCTCGCTCGGCTATGTCGAGCGCGAGAAGTTTGCGCGGCCGGAATATTCCGTGCTGTTCCTGCTCGCCACGCTCGGCATGCTGATGATGCTGTCGGCCAACGACCTCATCTCGCTCTATGTCGGCCTGGAACTGCAAAGCCTGGCGCTCTATGTGACTGCGGCGATCCGCCGCGACTCATTGCGCGCCACGGAAGCCGGCCTCAAGTATTTCGTCCTCGGCGCGCTGTCGTCCGGCATGCTGCTCTACGGCGCCTCGATGATCTACGGCTTCGCCGGCACCACCACCTTTGTCGGCCTGGCCAAGGCCTTCGCCGGCGGCGAAGCGCCGATCGGCGTCATCATCGGCCTGGCCTTCGTTGTCGCCGGCCTGGCGTTCAAGATTTCCGCCGTGCCGTTCCATATGTGGACGCCCGACGTCTATGAAGGTGCGCCGACCTCGGTGACCGCCTTCTTCGCCACCGCGCCCAAGGTCGCCGCCATGGGCCTGCTGGTCCGCGTCCTGATGGGGCCGTTCGCCGAACTGGCGGGGCAGTGGCAGCAGATCGTTGTCTTCCTCTCTGTCGCCTCCATGCTGCTCGGCGCCTTCGCCGCCATCAACCAGACCAATATCAAACGCCTGATGGCCTACAGTTCGATCGGCCATGTCGGCTATATGCTGGTCGGCCTCGCCTCGGCCAACGAATCGGGCATCCGCGGCGTGGCCGTCTATCTGGCGATCTATCTGCTCGCCAACATCGGCACCTTCGCCTGCATCCTTTGCATGCGCGTGCGGGGCACCATGGTCGAGGATATCTCCGACCTGCGCGGCCTGTCGAAGACCAGCCCGATGCTGGCTCTGGCGTTTGGCATTTTCATGTTCTCTATGGCCGGCATTCCGCCGCTTGCGGGGTTCTTCGCCAAGCTCTACGTGTTCATGGCCGCGATCGAGGCCAAGCTCTTCATCCTCGCCATCATCGGCGTGCTCTCCAGCGTCGTCTCGGCCTTCTACTATCTGCGGATCGTCAAACTGATCTATTTCGACGAGGCGGCCGACCCGTTCGACAAGGCGATCGGCGGCGAGATGCGCTGGGTGCTCGCCGGCACCAGCGCCTTTACGCTGCTGTTCTTCGTTTGGCCGGCGCCCCTGGTCACCGGCGCAAGCTGGGCCGCCAAGGCCCTGTTCCCGGGATAACGTGACCGGTACCCCGGCGCTCGATCCGTTCTATCGGCTCGTTCGCCTCGACGAGACCGCCAGCACCAACGACGACGCGCGCCGTTTGGCGGGCGAGGGGGCGCCGCAAGGCACGGTGGTCTGGGCCCTGCGCCAGAGCGCCGGGCGCGGGCGCCGCGGTCGTCGCTGGGACAGCCCGCCCGGGAATCTCTACATGTCGCTGCTGCTGCGGCCCGAGATGCCGTTGGCGCGCGCCGGACAGATCGGCTTCCTCGCCGCTCTGGCGATCAGCGAAACTCTCGCGACGCTGTTGCCGGGCCGCCGCGTCGCCTGCAAATGGCCGAACGACGTGCTGATTGATGGCAAGAAGGCCGCCGGCCTGCTGCTCGAAAGCGAGGCGCGGCTCGGTGACGGACAAGAGGGCGGCTCGACCGATTGGCTGGTGCTCGGCCTCGGCGTCAATGTGGCGAGCCATCCCGAGGGCGTCGAGTTTCCGGCGACTTCGCTGGCCGCGCACGGCAGCGGGGCGGATGTGGCGGATGTGTTGAGCGGAATCGCGGAGCGCTTCGCCGGCTGGTATGGCCGCTGGCAAGCCGAGGGCTTCGCGCCGGTGCGCCAGGCCTGGCTGGCGCGGGCGGCGGGCATCGGCGGCCCGGTGCGCGTGCGCTTCGAGACCCGCACGGAAGAGGGCGTCTTCGCCGGCCTTGACGGCGAGGGGGCTCTGCTTCTCCATAAGCCAGGCGCGGCGGCGCCTTTGCGCGTCACCGCCGGAGACCTGTTCTTTCCCGCCGCGACGGAGAAGGCCCAATGATCCTGGTGACGCCATGCTGCTGACAATCGACTGCGGCAACACCAACACCGTCTTCGCCGTCTATGACGGCGACGTGCCGCGCGGCGAATGGCGCATCGCCAGCGACGCCCGCCGCACGGCGGACGAATATGCCGTCTGGCTCGTGCAGTTGATGAGCATGCAGGACCTGCGCCGCGAATATATCGACGGTGCGGTCATCGCTACCGTCGTGCCCGGCGCGCTGTTCGCGCTGAAGACATTGTGCCGCCGCTTTTTCGAGTCCGATCCCCTGGTGATCGGCGAGCCGGACGTGAAGCTCGGCATCAAGGTGCTGCTCGACAATCCGCAGGAGGTCGGCGCCGACCGCCTGGTCAATGCCGTGGCCGCCCATGCGCGCTATCCCGGCGACTTGATCCTGATTGATTTTGGTACGGCGACGACCTTCGATGTCGTCAACGCCAAGGGCGACTATGTCGGCGGCGCCATCGCGCCCGGCATCAATCTGTCGATCGAGGCGCTGCATATGGCGGCGGCGCAACTGCCGCGCATCGGCGTCAAGCGCCCGGAGAAGGTCATCGGCAAATCGACCGTGCCAGCCATGCAGTCCGGCGTCTATTGGGGCTATGTCGGCCTCATCGAAGGTCTGGTCTCGCGCATGACGACCGAGATCGGCGCGAAGCCCACCGTCATCGCCACCGGCGGCCTCGCGCCCTTGTTCATGGACGCCACGCCCATCATCAATCACCTCGACGCCGATCTGACCGTGCGCGGTTTGGTCGCCATTTGGCGAAAGAACAAAGCGAAATGAAGTCCGTCAGCGTACCCGCGTCCGGAACTCCCGCCGACATCCTGCGCCAGCGCGAGGAGATCGCCGCCGTGCTGGCGGCAGCGAAGGAAGGTCTCGTCTATCTGCCGCTCGGCGGCGCCGGCGAGATCGGCATGAACATGTATCTCTACGGCTGTAACGGCAAATGGCTGATGATCGAGTGCGGCATCGGCTTTGCCGACGAGAGCCTCCCGGGTCTCGATATCATCATGCCCAACCCGGCTTTCATCGCCGACAACGCCAAGGACCTGATCGCCATCGTGCTGACGCATGCGCACGAAGACCATCTCGGTTCGGTGGCGCATCTGTGGCGCAAGTTCCGCAAGCCGATCTACGCCACGCCCTTCGCCGCCGGTCTGTTGCGCGAGAAGCTCGGCGAGGCTGGGCTGCGCGACGAAGCCGAGGTGACGGAAGTCGCCACCGGCGACCGCATCAAGCTCGGTCCGTTCGACGTCGAGTTCGTCGCAGTGACCCATTCGATCCCCGAGCCGCAGGCGCTCGCCATCCGCACGCCGCACGGCACGATTCTGCACACCGGCGATTGGAAAATCGATCCGCAGCCGTTGCTCGGCGACGTGACAGCGCAGGACCGCCTGCAGGCGATCGGCGACGAAGGTGTCGATCTGCTGGTCTGCGATTCGACCAATGTCATGGTCCCGGGCGTCGCCGGCTCGGAAGCCGACGTGCGCGACAAGCTGGTCGAGGTGATCGGCCGCTACAAGCACCGCGTCGCCGTCGCCTGTTTCGCGTCCAACGTGGCGCGCGTCGAATCGCTGGCCAAGGCTGGACTTGCCAACGGCCGCCGCGCGGCGCTGGTCGGCCGTTCGCTATGGCGCATGACGGAAGTGGCCTATGCTTGCGGTTACTTGCGCGATCTACCGCCCTTCCTGACCGAACATGACGTCGGCTATCTGCCGCGCAACGAAGTTCTGCTGATCTGCACCGGCAGCCAGGGCGAGCAGGGCGCCGCCATGACGCGCATCGCCGCCAACGAGCACCCCCATATCGTGCTCGATACCGGCGACGTGGTGCTGTTCTCCTCGCGCAAGATTCCCGGCAACGAAAAGCCGATTTACAAAACGCACAACCAACTGGCCCGGCGCGGCGTACAGATCGTCACTGACCGCGACGAGTTCATCCATGTGTCGGGCCATCCGGCGCGCGACGAACTGAAGAAGATGTATGGCTGGATTCGTCCCAAGCTCGCCGTGCCGATGCATGGCGAGATGCGCCATCTCATCGAGCATGTCGCCTTTGCCGGCCTCATGGGCGTGCCGAACGCCAAGCTGGTGACGGACGGTCAAGCTCTGCGCGTCGCGCCCGGTCCGGCCGAGATCATCGGCGGCGTACCCTTCGGACGCCTCGGCCTCGACGGCAA
>CAMAVH010000007.1 GCA_945861615.1 Rhizobium sp. Q54
GTTCGGGCCGCACCGGCCTTGGCGAGGTGGTGCTGGTGGTCTTCGACCCCAAGGTCCTGTCCTACGGCGACCTGCTCAAGGCCTTCTGGGAGAGCCACGATCCGACCCAAGGGATGCGTCAGGGCAACGACGTCGGCACCCAATACCGCTCGGGCATCTACACGACGTCGCCGGAGCAGAAGCGGCTCGCGGAAGCCTCCAAGGCGGCATATGAGGCCGCGTTGAAGCAGGCCGGCCATCGTGCCATCACCACCGAGATCCTCGAGGCCCCGACCTTCTATTATGCCGAGGCCTATCATCAGCAATATCTCGGCAAGAATCCGAACGGCTACTGCAACCTCGGCGGCGTCGGCGTGAGCTGCGCCATGCCGGCGCAAAAATAGTTCCGCTGCCGCGTAATCCCGCTGTCACGAAGCGCGGAGACAATCGGCTTGCGGGCATTCGCTCGCGAGCTGGGGTCAAGCGGGAGAGCGGAAGATGAGAACGCGGGATTTCATTCGTATCGGGGCGATCTGCGCGGGGTTGGCTCTGAGCAGCGGTGCAAGCGCGGCCATGGCACAGTACAACACGTTGAACGGCGAGCGCCCTGTGATCGCTGGCCATCGTGGCGCAGCCGGTTATTTGCCGGACCATACGCTCGAAGGCTACAAGCTGGCGATCGAGATGGGCGCCGACTTCATCGAGCCCGATTTGGTGGCGACCAAGGACGGCGTGCTGATCGCGCGGCACGAGCCGATGATCGGCGAAACGACGGATGTCGCGGAGCGGCCCGAATTTGCCGCGCGCAAATCGACACGCGTGCTTGACGGCGTCGAGGTCAGCGATTGGTTCGTCAGCGATTTCACGCTGGCCGAGATCAAGACCTTGCGCGCCAAGCAGCCGCTGGCAGAACGCGATCAATCGCCGAACGGCAAGTTCATGGTGCCGACGCTGCAGGAGGTCATCGATCTCGCGAAGGCGGAATCGGCGCGGCTGGGCCGCGTCATCGGCATCTACCCCGAGACCAAGCATCCGACCTACCATCAGTCCATCCGGTTGCCGTTGGAGGATCGCCTGCTCATTACCCTTGAACAGGCCGGCTGGACGCAAAAGACGTCGCCGGTGATCATTCAGAGCTTCGAAGTCGCCAACCTCAAATATCTGCGCGGCAAGACCCAGGTGCGCATCGCGCAATTGGTGGACGGTGGCGGCTTGTCGCCCGAGGGCGAGATGCTATCGCGCCCGCCATCGGCGCAGCCTTACGATTTCGTCGTCGCGGGCGACGCGCGCACCAACAAAGATTTGCTGACGCCGATGGGCCTCGCGGAGATTGCGACCTATGCCGACATCGTCGCGCCGTGGAAGGCCTATCTCATCCCCTCGCGCCAGATCGACCGGGATGGCGACGGCAAGATGGACGATTTCAATGGCGACGGGGCGATGGACGAACGCGACCGCGTCCTGATGCCGCCGACCGATATCATCAAGAACGCCCATGCGGCCGGCCTCATGGTGCATAGCTGGACCTTCCGCAACGAGCCGCGCCGATTGGCGTCCGATTTCGCCGGCGATCCGCTCGCCGAATATAAAGCCTTCTTCGCGGCCGGGCTCGACGGGTTGTTCAGCGATTTTCCAGACACGGCGGTGAAAGCGCGGAACCTGATCTCACGGTAAGCAAACGGCCAGACGGCCGTTTTGTGCGACGAAAGAAACGATGCTGAGCGGGAAGGGGCATCATTCCGTGATGCCCCTTCGTCGTTCGCGGAGTATGATTTGCCGCATTCGACAATGACAAGAAAAACGCCGCCCTCCTGAAGGGCCGCGAGAGGGAGGAGTTTTGCTGGGCGGTTTGATGAGCGGCGGGATCGCCCGCGCCCTGCGCTATCCGCAGTATCGCAATTTCGCCCTCGGCGACGTGACGTCGCTCATCGGCACCTGGGTGCAGCGCGTCGCCATCGGCTGGCTGACATGGGAACTCACCGAATCGGGCGCCTGGCTCGGCATCGTCGCCTTCGCCGAACTTGGCCCTTCCATCCTGTTCAGCCCGATCGGCGGCGCCCATGCCGACCGTTTCGAGCGCCGGCTGATGGCAATGAGCACGGAAATCCTGCTCATGCTGCAATCGCTGGCCTTCGTCCTGCTGGTCTTCACCGGCTGGATCGATATCTGGTGGGTGGTGGCGCTGACAGGCTTGCGCGGCGCGCTTAACAGCTGGAGCCATCCGGCGCGTCAATCGCTGATCTCCAGCCTGGTGCCGCGCGACCAATTGCCGACCGCGGTGTCGATGAACGCCGTGCTGTTCAACATCGCCCGCTTCATCGGCCCGGCGGTCGCCGGCCTCATCATCGTCGAATGGGGTATCGGCTACGCGTTCCTGGTCAATACCGCGAGCTTCGTCCTCTTCATCTGGGTGCTCTACAGATTGCGGCCGGCCTATGCCGATAAGATCGAACGCAAGCGCCAGCCGCTGATGACCCAGCTGCTCGAAGGCTATGGCTACGTCATCCGCCATCCGGGCATCGGGCCGATCATGCTGATGCTGCTGCTCACCGCGCTGTTCGGCCGGCCGATCGCCGAGCTGCTGCCCGGCTTCGCCGGCGCGGTCTATCAGAACGGCGCCCAGGGACTCGCCTGGATGACGTCGAGCATGGGCGTCGGCGCCATGATCGGCGGATTCATCATCGCCCAACGCGGCCATGTGGCGGGCCTGACCCGGGTGGTGATGGCGATGACCTGCCTCATGGGCTTGTCGCTGCTGGTCTTTTCGATCGTGCCGTGGTTTCCCGCCGCATTGCTTGCCATCTCGCTGGCGAGTTGCGCCATCGCGACGATGTCGATCTCCTGCCAGTCGCTGATTCAGACCCAGGTGGACGGCGCCCTGCGCGGCCGCGTGATCAGCGTCTACGGCATGATCTTCCGCATGGGCCCGGCCCTCGGGGCCCTGATCATGGGCGGCCTGGTCGATAATCTCGGCTGGCGCTGGCCGATCGCCGGCGGCGCGGTCGTCTGTCTGGCCACCTGGTGGTGGGGCCAGAGCCGCGCCTCGCGTATCGGCGCCGTCATGGAAAAGCCGGCTTCAGAAAAGCCGGCTTCGCTCTAAGGCTTGCGCCGACAGCCTGTCCTTTGCGGGCTCTTCCGTGTAAAGAAACCTCATGAATTCGCGATCTTTCAGCATCGGCGGCGTCGCGATCGGCGGCCGCGTCCTGACCGCGCCGATGACCGGCGTGTCGGACCTGCCGTTCCGTCGCGCCGCATCGAAGCTCGGCGCGCCCTATGTCGCGACCGAGATGGTCGCCTGCGACATGTTCGCGCGCGGCCGCGCCGATGTGCTGCGCCGCGCCGCCGTCGGCGATGGGCTGCCCTTGATGGTCATCCAGCTCGTCGGCCGCGAGGCGCAGTGGCTCGCCAAGGGCGCGGCGCTGGCCGAGGCGGCGGGCGCCGAGATCATCGACATCAACATGGGCTGCCCGGCCAAGGAAGTGACCGGTGCTCTGTCGGGTTCGGCGCTGATGCGCGATCTCGATCAGGCCGAGCGGCTGATCGCCGCCACCGTGGCGGCGACGAGGCGTCCCGTCACGCTCAAGATGCGCCTCGGCTGGGACGACGCCATGCGCAACGCACCGGAGCTGGCGCAACGCGCCGAACGCGCCGGCGTACAGGCCATCACCGTTCATGGCCGCACGCGCCAGCAGTTTTATAAAGGCAACGCCGACTGGCGCGCCGTCGCGTTGGTCAAGCAGGCGGTGACGATTCCGGTGATCGTCAACGGCGACATCGTCGATGCGGCGAGCGCGCGGGTGGCGCTGGCGCAGTCGGGCGCCGACGCGGTGATGATCGGGCGCGGGGCCTATGGCCGTCCATGGATCGCCGCCGCCATCGACGCGGCGCTGGACGGCGGCGCGTTCGCCGAGCCGAACATGCCGTCGCGCCTCGCGATCGCCCTCGATCATCTGGCCGACAGCATCGGCTTCTACGGCGACGAGCATGGCCTCAAGATCTTCCGCAAGCATCTTGGCTGGTATGTCGAGTTCGCGCCGGTCGGCGACGCTGAATCGCGCCGCGCGGCCAAGTCGCGGCTGTGCCGTTTGCAGAGCGCGCGCGAGGTTGAAGCGGCCCTGACGGCTCTGTGGGCCGCGCCGGCCGTCGCCGCTTAAGCTAGCTTCCATCTCATGCCATGCGGCTGCGCGTTTCGCGCCGCGCCGCCATTTTGCGCATTGCGCGGCAGCGACTGCCCCATTTTCCGCCAATTATACGAATATTGGGAATTCGTGTTTATTTTTGAACATATGTCGCGATCCAGCCTTTGCGCGCGCATGGGCTGCTTCGCGCAGCATCGAAACGGGAAGCGCCCCGCCGACGCAATATCCTTCTTAACGGATCAGCTGTTAGCCCGGACTGAAACGGTGAGTTGACGGCAATTCACCGATGCGAAACGCGACATGGCTGCCATCGGGCTGGCACATAGCTTGCAAAAAATCCACTATCGCCCTTCCGCGCTCTCTTTCATCGAGTCTATGAGGTTACCCATGCATCGCTTCTTCCATCGCAACGCAGCTTGTTTGATCGGCGTCGCCGCCGCACTGCTTGCCACGCCTGCAAGCGCGCAAAGCGCCGCCGCGTTTTACAAAGGTAAGACGCTGAGCGTCGTCGTCGGCAGCAGCCCCGGCGGCGGCTACGACACTTACAGCAGGGCGCTGGCGCGCTATCTCGCGCCGCACGTTCCCGGCGTGTCCAACATCATCGTCCGCAACATGCCGGGCGCCGGCAGCTTGACCGCCGTGATGCATCTCAACACCACGGCGGAGAAGGACGGCACCGTGATGACCGCCTTCAACAGCGGCCTGTTCAACGATTCGATCGGCGCCGGCGATAAGGCGAAAGTGAAATTCACCGATTACGCCTTCGTCGGCAGCGTCACCAGCGACTTCCGCGTCTGCTATAGCTGGGGCGCCAAGAACATCAAGAATTGGGACAATTTCTCCAAGCGCGGCGAAACCGTTTTCGGCGCCACCGGCATCAACTCGAACTCTTACAACGGCGGCGCGATGATCAAGAACATCTTCGGCTTGCCGATGAAGATCATCCACGCCTATCCGGGCAACGCCGAAGTGTTCCTCGCGGTCGAGCGCGGCGAATTGGACGGCTCCTGCCTGTCTTGGACGTCGCTGCCCGACGAATGGATCACGTCGAAGAAGATCGACATTCTTCTGCGTCTCGGCACCGGCACGCGCCCGGGCATTCCCGACGGCGTGCCGTTCATCGGCGATGTCGCCAAGACGCAAGAGCAGAAGGACGTGATCGACGTGCTGCTGGCGTCGGGCGAATTGGGTCGTCCTTACGTCATGTCGAAAGACGTTCCGGCCGACCGCCTGGCGGTGATGCGCGCCGGCTTCATGGCGACGATGAAGGATGCGGCGTTCCTCGCGGAAGCCAAGAAGTTGGGACTCGAGGTCGATCCGACCGACGGCGCGACGGCGCAGACCGTTGTCGCCAAGCTTTATACCTTTCCGCCGGAGACGGTGGCGAAGGCGCAAGCAGCCCTGAAATAAAACGCGCGTTTCGCAGCGTGATCCCAACGGGGCGCGGTTCATCCGCGCCCCGTTTTGACGCATAATGCCTCGCCGTTCGCCCGGCGATTTCAACGTGACTCTCGGAGAGGATTCCCCCCATGGCTTTGGATAAAGACGCCGCGAAAAAAGTTCTGGCGCAGATCGACCGCAACGAACTGGCGCAGCTCGGCTGCGACCTTGCCAACATCCCGAGCCCGACGGGCCTGGAAAAGGGCATGGCGGATTTCATTCTCGATTGGTTCGCCGCCAACGGCTTGAAAGGCGTGCGCCAGGAGGTTGAGGTCGGCCGGCCCAACGCCGTCGGCATCCTGAAGGGCGACGGCACCGGCCTCAGCCTTGGCTTCAATGGTCATACCGATACCAGCTTCACCGGAACTAGCGCCGATGCGCGCATGACGACGCTGACCGAATCGGCGGAAGACCTGCGCGGCCGCATCGTCGGCGACAAGGTGCATGGTCTCGGCATCTCCAACATGAAGGGCGGCGTCGCCGCTTTCATGATGGCCGGCAAGGCGCTGAAGAACAGCGGCATCCAGCTCAAGGGCGACGTGGTGCTCGCCGCCGTGGTCGGCGAAATCTCGCGCAGCCCGATCGGCCAGTTCCAAAGCCAGGAATATCGCGGCGAGGGCGCCGGTACGCGCCATTTGCTGACCCACGGCATGCATACCGACTACGCGGTGGTGGCCGACGGCTCCGACCTCAACATCGTCTGGACGCAGATGGGCGTCGTGCAGGTCAAGATCACCTGCTTCGGCAAGGCGCAGGCCGCCTGGGGCAGCAAGCGTTCGATCAAGCCGATGGACGAGTTCAACGCCATCATCAAGATGACCAAGATCATCGCCGCCATCGAAAAATGGGGCGCGGCCTTCGAGGAGAAATATATCTACGAATCGCCGACCGGCCCGCTGTGGCCGAAGGTCAACATCGGCGCAATCGAGGGCGGCGCGCCCTATCGCCCAAATTATTTCCCCGGCGTCTGCACGCTCTATGTCGACGTCCGCATGCCGCCGCAGGTCCGCCCCGTGCAGATCAAGCATGAGATGGAGCAGGCGCTCAACGCGCTCGGCGTGCAGTACGATCTCGAGCTTTATAAGTCTCTGCTCGGCTACGAGGGCAAGAAGGTCGATCCGCTGGTCGATAGCGCCAACGAGGTGCACCAGTTCTTGTTCGGCGACAAGATCAAGACCGAATCGGTCGAACGCGCCAGCATCTGGACAGACACCAATATCTATAACGAGCTGGGCATTCCGGCGGTCAAGATCGGCCCGCGCGGCCGGCGCAGCGGCCGCATGGAGGAGATCGATATCGACGTGATGCTGCGTGCGGCGCAGATCTACGCGCTGATGGCGCTCGATATCTGCAGTCGGCCGCGCGACTGAGCGGGCTTAGACGCCGCCGGCCGGCTGGTCGGCGGCGAATTGCTCGATCTTGACGCGGGCTGTGCCAATCTCTGTCATGCCGATGTCGCGCGCCGCCTGGGCGGAGAGGTCGATGATGCGGTTGCGCGCATAGGGGCCGCGGTCGTTGATCCGCACCTTGACCGTGCGTCCATTATCGATTCGCGTCACGCGCACCACGCTGCCGAACGGCAACGTGCGGTGCGCCGCGGTCAAGCCGTTCATGTCATAGCTTTCGCCGTTGGCCGTCAGACGGCCATGGTGGCTCTGGCCGTACCAGGAGGCGACGCCCTGTTGGGTAAAGCTCGGCGCGGGCGCCGGCGCGCTGAGGACGGGGGCGGGCGCCGGTGCGGGCGACGGCGCCGGCCGGGGGGCGGCGCAGGCCGCCAGACTCGCGGCCGAGGCCAGCGCGAGTAAAAGTTTCAGCCGTGTCGCCATTGCGGAAAGCCTCTGTCGATCATCGACGGAAAAACGCACGAGGCCGGGCAGAGTTCCCGGCCGGCAGGACTAAAATCCGCCGTCAAATCCGCGACTGTTCCATGGTCGAGGCGGCGAATGCCTCTTCAATGGAAAGATGCTTCACCGACAGGCCCTGCTCATGGTGATAGCGCAGGAAGGCCTCGATGGTGACGCGGTTGGCATCGATGCCATAGGGCCAGAAATCGCGGCCGAACAGCGCTTCCATCTCGGCGGCGAGCGCGTCGCTCCACGGATGGGTGATTTTCGGGATCGTCACGTTGCGCATGTCGTCGAGCGCCATGTCCTTGGCCTTGTCGAACGCCTTATAGACGCTTGCGGCGAGCCAAGGATTGGCCTTCAGCTTGCTCTCGAGGATGCCGATGACATGCATGATCGGGTAGATCCCGGTGCGCTTGTAATAGTCCTTTTCCGTGGCAACGAAATCGGGGAACAGGCGTCCGACGTTCGCCACTTTTTTAATGAAGCAGCTTGGCGCGCGCGGCGCGATCAATGCGTCGATCTCGCCTTTCTCCAGCATGTCGCTGAGCGTGCGGCCGGCCGGGATCGACGTCAGCGACACGCCCTTGGGCGGCGTGAAGGAGACCTTCTCGGTGCGACCAGCTTGTTCGAGCCCGCCCGAATGCCAAGTGAAGTCGGTCGGTAGTACGCCGTATTCGTCTTTCAGCATGCCGCGTACCCAGGCGACGGCGCTGACCTGATATTCCGGCGCGCCAACCTTTTTGCCCTTGAGATCGGCCGGCGTTTTGATGCCGCGGTCGGTGCGAACGTAGATCGCCGAATGGCGGAATTTGCGGCCGGGAAACACAGGGATAGCGATATAGGGGCAATCGCCGCGCGCGCGCATGCTGGTGTAATTCGAGAAGCTCAGCTCGGTGACGTCGAACTCCTGGTGATGCAATGCGCGGTGGAACATTTCCTCCGGCTCGAGGTCGAAGTAGCGCATGTCGCAACCCTCGATCGTCACGCGCCCATCGTAAAGCGGCAGGGTGCGGTCATAATTCCAGCAGGCGACGGTCAGGGGCAGAAGGCTCACGGGCGTGCTCCGGATGCGGGGAAAAGGCGGGAGACGCTACCGCCGAAACCCTTTGAGGTCAAAGGGACCGCGCGTCAAAGGGCCTGTCAGGCAAGGCCGAAGGGCGTTACCCTCGCGGCGCAACAGGAGCGGCAAATGCGCGACATGAAAGCCAAAGCCAAACGAATCGCCAATCGGGACGAAGCGGAAGCCTTCGCCATCCATGCGGTCGCGCATCTGGCCGGTCAAGAGGACGGCCTGGAGCGCTTCTCCGCCTTGTCGGGCATCGGCATCGACGAGATCAGGCAGCGTCTCGCCGATGCGGACTTCCTCGGCGCCGTGCTCGATTACGTCCTGTACGACGACAAGCTGGTGATCGAGATCAGCGAAGCCGCGGCCATGCCGCCGGAGGCGGTGCTCCAGGCGCGCCGGCTGCTGCCGGGCTATTCGCCCGAGATGTGAACGGCGTTCAGGCTCGTCGCG
This sequence comes from Rhizobium sp. Q54, assembly GCA_945861615.1. GTDB lineage: Bacteria > Pseudomonadota > Alphaproteobacteria > SMXQ01 > SMXQ01 > CAMAVH01. Next base: position 8,922 of record CAMAVH010000007.1, read on the forward strand.
TCATTTTCTAAAGCTTCGGCGTTTCGAGAGCGCGCACGATGTAGTCTGCGAGCCGCTCGGCCGGCTGGGACAGAGGCGACGCCGTCATCAAGGCGATTTCGGTGTCGGAAAGGTCGGGCGCGCCTGACGGCGTGTCGATGATGAAGAAATCGTCGGGCACCATGTCTTTGGGAAGAACGGTGATGCCGAGCCCGGCGCGCACGGCGGCTTGCGCGCCGGCGAGGGACGTCGAGGTGTAGGCGACGCGCCAGGCGCGTCCGGCCTTGTCGAGCGTCTGCATAGCGCGTTTGCGATAGACGCAGGGATGCGGCGAGACGACGAGCGGCAAGGTCGCGTCGGTGGCGAAGAAGTCGTCGCGGTTCGCGGCCCACACCAGCGGCTCGCGCCATACGCGCATTCCATTGATCGGCCCCATGGGCTCGCGCTTGATCAGCACCAGGTCGAACTCCCCGGCTTGAAAGCGGTCGATCAGATTGAGCGTCAGATCGGTGGTCACTTCCAGGGCGACATTGGGATGGGCTTGCGCGAAGCGCGACAGGACGTTCGACAGATGGGTCGTCGCGAAATCCTCGGGCGTGCCGAGACGCACGTTGCCTTTGACGCCGGGTTCGACGAGCCGCGCGACGGCCTCGTCGGAGAGCGTCAGGATGCGCCGCGCGTAGGACAGCAGCAGTTCGCCATCGGCGTTCAGGCGCACCGCGCGCGGCGTGCGCTCCATCAGCTTGCGGCCGAGCTGATCTTCCAACCGCTTCATCTGTAGGCTCACGGTCGGCTGACTGAGCAACAGCCGCTCGCCGGCGCGAGTGAGGTTGCCGCTATCGGCGATGGCGACGAAGGTGCGCAGAAGGTCGAAATCCAGGCGGGGCAGCATGATGAGCCATCATTTAATAATACAATGATAAGTAGACTAATAATTAATTTTTGAAATGTCTAGCCATCGGGCACAACAGCGCAACGCCAACCGCTGGAGGCTGCCATGACTGTCCTGCCTGCCGAAAAGACCTTGGTTTCCCAAGACGCGATCACTCCCATCACGGTCGCGCGGGGAGACGGGATCGGGCCCGAAATCATGGAGGCGGCCCTCCGAGTTCTCGACGCCGGCGGCGCGAGGCTCGCCGTGGAGGAGATCGTGATCGGCGAACGGCTCTATCGCCAGGGCGTCAGCGCCGGCATCACCGCCGAGGCCTGGGACAGCCTGCGCCGCACCGGCGTGTTCTTCAAAGCACCGATCACGACGCCGCAGGGCGGCGGGTTCAAAAGCCTCAATGTCACGATCCGCAAGGGCCTTGGCCTGTTCGCCAACGTGCGCCCCTGCCGCGCCTATGCGCCCTATGTCGCGACGCATTATCCGGCCATGGACGTAGTGATCATCCGCGAGAACGAAGAGGACCTTTACGCCGGGATCGAGCATCGTCAGACCGACGAGGTCTATCAGTGCCTCAAGCTCATCACCCGGCCGGGCACGGAACGGATCGTCCGCTATGCCTTCGATTACGCGCGGAGCGTCGGCCGCCGCAAGGTGACCTGCTTCAGCAAGGACAACATCATGAAGATGACGGATGGCCTGTTCCATCAGATCTTCGACAGCATCGGCGCCGAATATCCCGAAATCGAGAAGGAGCATATGATCGTCGATATCGGGGCCGCCAAGCTGGCGGTCGCGCCCGAACGCTTCGACGTCATTGTCGCTCCCAATCTCTACGGCGATATCGTCTCGGATATCGCGGCGGAAGTGGCGGGATCGATCGGCCTCGCCGGCTCGGCGAATATCGGCGACCACGGCGCCATGTTCGAGGCCATCCACGGCTCGGCGCCGGACATCGCCGGTCAGGACATCGCCAATCCCTCCGGCCTGATCAAGGCCGGCGTGCAGATGCTGCTGCATATCGGCCAGCCCGAGGCCGCCGAGCGCATCCATAACGCCTGGGCTTTGACGCTCGAAGACGGCGTCCATACGGCCGATATCTACAATTCCGGCATCTCGCGCCGGAAAGTCGGCACACGCGACTTCGCCAGCGCGGTCATCGCCAGGTTCGGCGAGCGGCCGCGGAAATTGAAGGCCGCGCGCTATCGCGCCGGCTCGCTCGGCGTTCCGCTGCCCAAATATGTGCGGCCGGAGCCGCAGGACAAAAACTTGGTCGGCATCGACGTGTTCGTCGAGTGGCGCGGCGGCAATGTCGAGGCCCTGGCACGGCGGATGCAGTCGGCGCAAAACGGCGTTTTCGAGCTAAAATTGATCACCAATCGCGGCGTCAAGGTCTGGCCCAACGGGCTGCCTGAAACCTTCTGCACCGACCACTGGCGCTGCCGCTACGAGGCGAAAGCCGGCAAGCAACTCAACAAAGCGATGATCGCCGAATTGTTCGGTAGGCTCGCGCAGAGCGGCATCGAGTACGTCAAGTCGGAGCATCTCTACACCTTCGACGGCAAGCCCGGCTTCTCGCTCGGGCAGGGACAATAGGAGGCGCGCAGAACAAATAGAGGTTTCGTCAAAAATTTTTTCGATCGGTTGCCGGGCCCCTCTGGCGAGCCGCGTGGCTCGTGATGTCGGAACCACCTTCTTGACATTGTCCGGAGCCAGACATCATGCCCGAATTCCTATTTGCCGATTTCCTCGGCAAGCCCGCCTGGATGTGGATTGCTTTCCACGCGATCGTTTTTTTGTTGCTCGCATTCGATCTCGGCGTTCTCCATCGAGATGCCGAAAAAGAGATCGGCGTCCGCGAGAGTCTCATGCTATCGGCCTTCTATATCACGCTCGGCCTGCTGTTCGGCGGCTGGCTGTGGTGGTCGCTCGGCGCGCAGTCGGGAGAGGAATATCTGACGGGCTTCATCATCGAGAAATCTCTCTCGATGGACAATGTCTTCGTCATCGCCATGATCTTCGGCTTCTTCGGCATCCCGCGCGCTTACCAATATCGGGTGCTGTTCTGGGGCATTCTCGCGGTCATCCTGTTGCGCGGGTTGATGATCGGCGTCGGCGCCGCCCTGATCGCGGAATTCGCCTGGATCCTGTGGCTGTTCGCGGCCTTCCTGGTGATCACCGGCATCAAGATGATTTGGGCTGCCGACAAGGAATATGACGTCGGCTCCAATCCGCTCGTCAATTTTCTCCGTCGCAGAACGCGCATCACTGACGAGCTGCACGGTCAGCGCTTCTTCGTCCGACTGCCGGATCCGAAAAGCGGCAAGCAGGTCATATGGCTGACGCCGCTGTTCCTGGTTCTGGTGCTCGTCAACGTCGCGGATGTCATCTTCGCGGTGGACTCGGTGCCGGCGATCTTCGCAATCACCACCGACACCTTCATCGTCTACACGTCGAACATCTTCGCCATTCTCGGCTTGCGAGCGCTCTACTTCGCCTTGGCCGCGATGGTGGATCGCTTCAAGTATCTCAAGTATGCGCTCGCCGTGATCCTGATCTTTATCGGCAGCAAGATATTCGTCGCCGATATGCTCGGCCTGGCCAAGATCCCGGCGTCGATATCGCTCGGGGTGACGGTGACGATCTTGGCGGCGGGCATCGCCTATAGCCTATGGGCGACACGCAAGCAGCGGAGCGATATAGCCGCGGCCGAATAACGCTTTCAAGCCGCAGGACGGCAGATTATGCCGCTCCAGTATCGATGCTCACTTTTTGGCGCACTGTCTTTGGATTCGGCTTTTTAAGAGCCGTTTTCAAAGACAGCGGCCGTTCGATCAGCAGATAGATCGGTAGGCTGGCGGCGAAACCGGCGACGATCCCGGCCGGCAGCCAGAGCAGGAACGTGCCGAGGCCGCCCGCCTTCAATAGGCCGAGCTTGCCGAGCAGCATGAACAAGGCTTGCAGGCCGAGCCCGTGCATCAGGTAGAACGAATAGCTCATGTTGCCGAGCCAGCGCAGCGGCGTCCAGGAGAAGGCCCGCGCGGCGGGACCGTCGGTAAAGACGCTGCGATAGACCAGCAGCACGAAGGCGATGTTGATAAGCACGATGCGGGTGACGGGCGGCAGGGCGCCGTTGAGAGCGCTCGGCACGGCGACGGGGTTGATCGCCAGCAACACATAAAGCGTGAAGGCGCCGCAGACGATCGCCAGGATCGTTGCGTCGGAGAGCGCGCTGGTCTTTCGCCGCTCGGCGGGAATCATCGAGATGATCTCGTACAGCATCATGCCGCCGAGGAACGTGGAGAGGCGAAAACGCCCCCCGAGTCCGGCCAATTCGACGGCGATCATCGCCGCATAAAGCGCGAGGAAGAACACCAGCCGTTGCGGCGGCGTCCACTGCCGCATGCGGAGGAAAACGATGGCAAGCGGGACCGGCAGATAATAGAAGGCCTCGTAGCTGAGCGACCAGGCAACGGTCATCATCGGCTCGATCGGCAGCATGCCGGGGAGCAGGAAGATGTTGGCGAGCACATATGTGATTTGCGCGCCGAGACCTTCGGGCAGCTTGCTCGCGCCGGGCATCAGCAGCATGAGCGCGAGGTAGATGCTGAGGGCCGCCAGAAAGGCCGGATAGATCCGTTCGATTCGGCGATAGGCATATAAGCGGAAGGTAATCGGCCGCTGGATGCACGCCTTGTAAATCAGAAAGCCGCTCAGGACGAAAAAGAGATCGACGCCGACATTGCCGACTTCATGCAAGGCCGCGAGCCAATTGGCGTCATTGCGGTCGTCCAGAAAGCTGGCGTAATGGACGAGAAAGACGAGGCCGACGGCAAAGCCGCGCAAGCCTTCCATCGGCAACCATCGTGCCGTCGCGGCGTCCTGCACCTCGAAAAGCGCGCTGACGCGGCGCAGCTTGGTTCTTGTTTCCCCGGCTTTGCGTGGCGGGGAACCCGTCACGCGCTATTCGCCCAGCCAGCGATAGCCGAAGCCGGAGTAGGTGGCGATCCGGTTGAAGTCGGGATCGACTTCGCAGAACTTTTGCCGAATGCGCTTGATGAAGGTGCGGACGTTCGAGCGATAGCCGTCCGCCCCGTCGCCGGCGATGAAGCCCTCGCCGCGCACCGTGTCGTAGATCTTACGGTGCGACAGATCATGGTCGGCGTTGGAGGCCATCTGCTGCACGATGCGGAATTCCGCCAGGGTGAGGTTCACCAGCTGATTGCGCCAGAAGGCGCGGTTCGACGTCGTGTCGAGCTCCAGGCTGCCGATGCGCAGCATGGTCGGCTGGGGCGGCGTCGTCGTCCGGATCATGCCGCTGTTGCTGTTCAGCGCGGAATTGATGCGGCTGAGCAGGATGGTGAAGCTGCGGGTCTTGTCGATGAAATCGGCCGCGCCGTTCTTGAGCGCGGTCTCCTCGTACACAGAACCGCTCAGCGAGGTTAGGAATATAGTCGGAATTTCGATGTTTTCCTGGCGCAGGATGCGGAACAGCTCCATGCCGGAAATCGTCGGCAGCTTCCAGTCGAGCAGCGCCAATTGGGCGGTGCCGCCGTCGCGGATGTATTTGAGGGCCGTCACGCCACGGTCGAAACCGATCACGTTGAAGCCTGAATCACGCAGATTCTGCGTGGTAATTTCGCGAAAGAAATCATCATCTTCGACGAAAAGAATATGGGTGTCGGGAGCGTTGGAGTCGTCGCGTTTGGCTTCCATGTCTCGTCATCCTGCATCATGGGAATTTGCGTCATGGGTATCTCGCCTACTCTCCGGCCGGACATTCCATGTGTGTCTTTTGGCCCTTTGCAGCACTCCCAGAACGGCCAGCCTCCCACAACCGGCCGATTTGCTCAGAGTTCCCTTCCGTGGCTTGCAGCATCATAACTTTGTTTTTTTTCAATTTACTCAGGCTCTTATGGGTGATTTGTGGCAATTTCGGCACTTCAATTGGCAATTTTGGCGCTCCCGCTAAAAATTTGGGGCCAAACCCAGCTACTTCTGCCGAAATAACGTTGCCGACGAGAATTGGTGCCTTACGAAATGCTCACGCGAATCATCCAATACTTTCGCCTGAGTTGATAATAGTAACGACGCAATTTCCGATTGGAAATTCAATGTGATCGCGCCATAAATTTGTCACGAGCGGATCCATCTATTGCGAAGAGAATCTTTTCACATGAGCCCCTCTCTCCAGTTTCGCGGTCACACTCATCGGTGGCTCTCCGTTCCCCTTGGCACAGGTCTATTGCTGAATGTGGTTGTGATGACCCAGTCGGCTTGGGCGCAGGAACCGGCGAAAGTCGACGCTGTCCCCGCGACGGTCACAGAAGTCGATAATCGCAATGCTGGACGCGGCGAAGACGTGCTGGAGCGCTTCCGTGTGACGGAGCTGCCGCCGGCCGGTTCGCGCATCGGCGCCTTCGTCGCCCATCCCAAGGTCGGCGCGAGTCTCGTCTATGACGACAACATCTACGCCGCCAACCGCAACAAGCAGGAAGACTTCATCGGCACGGTGAATCTCGGCGGCCGCATCGATTCGGATTTTCCTGAGCATAAGCTCGGCGCGCGCGCCAACCTAGATATCAACCGCTATCTCGAAAACACCTCGGAAAACAATTGGCAGGGCGAGCTCGGCACCACGGGCACCTACGATTTCGACCGGGACAACAAGCTCGGCGCCGATCTGAGCGTGCGGCGCGCCGTCGAGCCGCGTGGCGATCCGGACGATCTCGGCGCGACGTCGCCGACCGTCTATCGCGCCTATCGCGGCGCGAGCTATTTCGAAAACACGACCGGCGCTTACGTCTCGCGCCTCGAAGGCGGTCTGGAACGTCTGGAATACGACAATCTGGTCAATGCCAACGGCGCCACCGTTTTCGCCAGCGACCGCGACCGCTACGAGCCTTTCGTCGGCGGCCAACTCGGTTACCGCTATTTCGGCGCCCAGCAGGTCTATCTGCGCGCGCAAGGCAACCAGCGCCAATATGACCGCAATGTCGATAGCGGCGGTTTTCGCCGGGAATCCGACGGCTATCGCGCCGAGGTCGGCGGCACGGCGGATCTCGGCGGCCTGGTTTTCGCCGACGTTTCCGTCGGTTTCCAGGAGCAGTCGTACGACGATGCACGATTTGGCTCGCCCTCCAGCCCGATCGGTAAAGTCAATCTGCTGTGGAACCCGGACCGGGTGACGAGCGTTCGTCTGGAGAGTTCTTATGAATTCGTGGAGAGTTTCGACAGCGGTAGCCCAGGTTATTGGCGCAGTTTGTCGACGCTCCGCGTCGCCCACGAAATCGCCTACGACTGGTTGGCCATCGGCCGGCTCGTCTATCAGGATCGGGACTTCGAAAAGAGATCGCGTAACGATGATATTTACGGTTTTGACCTAGGCTTAAGTTATCGAATCGACCGGGGATTGTTCTTGGATGCCGAGTACCGCCACCGCGAGCAGGAGTCGTCGACTGCGAACTCCGACTATGAGCGGAACATGGTGCTCTTACAAATAAGGAGAACTTTCTGATGGCGACGACCTCTTCCACCGCTTTGCGTCATGCCTTGTTGGCCGTTACTGCGGTCGTACTGCTGGGTTTGGCTGCGTGCGCTGGCAACAGCCCGAACCAAGGGGCGCTCGAATCGTCTCCGCTGCAGGCCTATCGCCTCGGCGCCGGCGACAAGATCGCCGTTAACGTTTACGGCGAGCAATCCATCGCCGGCGAATATGAAGTCGACGACGCGGGCACCGTGTCTCTGCCGCTCGCCGGCCGCGTCAGCGTTAAGGACATGACCGCGCCGCAAGCCGAATCCGCTCTGCAGGCCAAACTGAAGAGCAGCCTCGAGAATCCTCAGGTCAATGTCAGCGTCGTTGAGTATCGCGACATCTATATCCTCGGCGAAGTGGCCAAGCCGGGCGCCTATCCCTATCGTGCGGGCGCCACTGTGCTGAACGCTGTCGCTCTCGCCGGCGGCTACACTTACCGCGCCAAGTCGACCGATATTTCGGTCATGCGTCCGGAAGCCGGTAAGTCCGATGCCATGCACGCCCAGCAGGATGCCTATCTCCACCCGGGCGATATCGTGATCGTCCCGGCGCGCTGGTTCTAAGGCGTCATTTAACGGCACGACCATGACGATGAGCGTCGGCCGGTCCTCTCGGTGGCGAAGCCTCCGCCGAGAGCCGGCGGCGCCGTCGCGGCGCGCCGATCCCGTCGTCATGGCGGGGCTTGCCGCCATCATTTTCGGCTGTATTTTTCTACAGCGTCTCGCCGTTCCGGTTGGGGCGATCCAGCTCTCCCTCAGTTTCCTGATCGGCTATGGCGGCTTGGCCTATCTGCTGCTGCGCGGCCGGATTGCCCTGAGCTTTCCGCTCTGCATCTTCTTCTTCGTGGTCATGGCGGCTCTGACCATGTCGATCCTGCATTCGGGGTCGTCGGCATCTCTGATGTCGTTCTTTTATCTGTTCAGCATCTATAGCCTCTATCTGTTCAAGATACGGGGGGACGGCCAGGCAGCCTCCGAAGAGATCCAGAATCTCTATCAAAGGTTCATGCTGATCGCGGCGGCGGGCGGCATCATCCAGTTTTGCCTGCAGTTCGTGCTGCCCTTCGAGCTGCTGTTCCCGCTCGAGACCTTCGTGCCGGCGCAATTCCTGTTCGGAGAGGTCTACAACGTCATCATCCCGCTGACGTACGGCTCGCCGATCATCAAGAGCAACGGCTTCATCTTTCTCGAGCCGTCATTCTTTTCGCAGTTTCTCGCCCTGGCTTTCATTCTCGAGCTTATGGGGCGTCAGCGCGCTTCGCGGCTGGCGCTGCTCGCCGGCGGCCTGCTGGTCGCCTATTCCGGCACCGGCCTGCTGCTGATCGCGCTATTTCTGCCCTACCTGATGCTGCGGCGGGGCAACCTCTATCTGCTGCTGTTCGCGATCGGCGGCCTGATTATTCTCGGCTTCAGCGCGACTGCGCTCAATCTCGACATTTTCCTCGGCCGCGTCGGCGAGTTCAATTCGCCGGAATCGAGCGGTTTTGCGCGCTTCGTTTCGCCGTTCTATCTCTTCCGCGATTTCATGGGGACGCCGGGCGCCTTTCTGCTCGGGCTCGGACCGGGCTCGATCGACGAGGTGATGCGCGAGGCGAGCTACCGCGGCTACATTTCTCACGATCCCACTTGGATCAAGGCGGTGCTGGAATATGGCGTGATCGCCGGCCTGCTGCTGCTCGGCTACGTCGTGGCGGCCTTTTTCGCCGGCTCGCGCAGCAAAGTGCTTTCGGCGGTTCTACTCTGCCTGTTTCTCTTCCTCGGCGGTTATCTGCTGAACCCGATCATGCATTTCTTGTTCGCGGCGCTGCTCGCCTGGTCGAACGCCGAAACGGCGGCAGTTCAGGCGACGCGGGCGCGATCGCCGGCGCCAGCGGGGATTGGGGCCGGTGCGGTCCAGCCGGCGCGGCGCGATTCGCTGAGACTGCCGTAAAGTCCGGCGGTTTGGCGGGCGATGTCGGCCCAGGTCGGGATCGAATCACGCAAACGCATCATCCCGGCGGACATGCGCAGGCGGTTTTCCGGTTGCAGAATCATCATGCCGAGCGCGGCGGCCAAGGCCTGATCGTCGCCCGGCGCCACCAGAAGACCGTTCTCGCCGTCGGCGATCAGCTCGCCGAAGGCGCCCAGGCGCGAGGCGATCAGCGGACGCCCGTGAGCGATGGTCGCCATCAGCACGCCGCTTGCCTCGATCTCGCGATAGGGGAAGAGCAGGGCATCGGCATCCGCCATCATCTTGGCGACTTCCGCATCCGGGATGAAGCGCAAGTCGAAGATCAGGCTGTCCTCGACGCCAAGCTCCTTGGCGAGGCGCAGCAGCGGCGCCATGTCCATATAAGGCTTGCCGGCGATGCGTACGCGGCAGCGGCTACGTAAATCTTCGGACATGCGAGCGAGGGCGCGGATCACGACATCGACGCCCTTATAGGGCTTGATCTGGCCGAACAGCAGAAACTCGACTGGCGCGCCGGCTGGCCGCGCGGCGGGGGCGGTGGGTGCCTGCTCGGCATGCAGCAGCCCATGGGCGACGCGGACGATGCGGCCGCCTTCGATGCCTTGCTCGCGCAAGCGCTCCTCGCCTTGGCGGGTATGGACGATGAGGCGGTCGAAAGCGCGCCAGATGTCGCGCGCGCCCAAGTTCTGCAAGATCGAGCCGGGGGTGCCGTTGAACGGCAGGGTGTCGTGGACGGTCAGCATCAGCGGCGCAATCGCGCGAAAGCGCGCAAGGAAGCGGGCGTCGATCATCGGCAAGGGCAGCCATTGGAAATGAATCACGTCCGGCCGCCAAACGGTCAGTTCGTCGAGCAGACGGCGAAGCGAGCCGACGTGGGAGACGCCTTTCCAGATACGCGTAGCGACCCGCGGCAGGCGCGCGAGAATCGGCGAGGCGAGCGAGGCGTAGAAGCTCGGCGCATAGAGGGGATCGGCCATGCGCGGATCGTCCGCCATCAGAGCCTTGCCGAAAATGCGCGGTTCGTGCCCGAGATCGGCCAAGGCGCCGGCGAGGGCGCGGTCGTAAGGCCAGGTGAAGAGCGAGGGATCAATCAGCGCGACCTTCATGGCGGGCTGCTCCTTGTCGCGATTGATGGGCCTAGCTAATAAGCGCCGGGCTAATAAGCGCCGGGCTAATAAGCGCCGGGCTAATAAGCGCCGGAGCGGCGAAACACGACGGCGACGGTGCGGATCAGAATGAACAGATCTTTCGTCATGCTCCAACGGGCCGCGTAGAAACTGTCGAGCCGCACGCGGGCGCGATAGCTGATGTCGTTGCGGCCGCTGACCTGCCACAGGCCGGTAATGCCCGGACGGCAATTGCGATAGGCGACGAAACGCTCGCCATAGCGCGCCACTTCATCGGCGACGATGGGGCGCGGGCCGACCAGGCTCATGTCGCCGCGGAGCACATTGAACAGCTGGGGCAGTTCGTCCAGGCTGGTGCGGCGAAGCAATTGGCCGAGCTTGGTGACGCGCGGGTCATCCTTTAGCTTGAAATCCTTGTCCCATTCGGCGCGGGCCTCGGGATTATTGGCCAAATGCTCCTGCAGCTTGCGTTCCGCATCGACGCACATGGAGCGGAATTTCAAGCAGAGGAAGGTCTTGCCGTCCGAGCCGATGCGGCGATGGCCGAAGATCGCCGGGCCGCCGTCGCGACGGACGAGAATGACGAGAGAGATCATCACCGGCGCCAAGGCCATCAGGCATAGCGATCCGACAAGAATATCGAACAAGCGCTTGGTGCGCGAGGTGGCGGGACGCAAGGCCACCTTCAGGGCGCCGGCTGCCGCCGTCGCCGTCATGGTCGCGGCATCGATGCCATGCGTCTCGGGCGATTGAGGCATGACCGGCGTCGAGCCCGGCTTGGCTTTGGCTAGGCGAATCTTTTCGCGAATACGGTCGCTGGCGAGTTTCTTGCGCGCCGCCTTGGCGGCTTTGCGACCGCTTTCGGGCGTCGGAACCTTTGCGGGCAAGAAAGGGGCCGGAGACGGGGCCCGCTCATAGACAGGTTCGCTGTTGCGAGCGAGTAGATGACGCATGTGACCTCCGTGGCATGAACAACGTCGATCGAACGCCCCTTAAATTCACCGACCGATGCATCATGCGTGGCCTCGTGAATGATGTGCAGTGTGCGTATCGTGGACTTTTTGTGTGCGCTGCGGCATAGGCGCCGATGGAACCCTGAATAGATAATAAAATCAGATGTTTGGACGATTGGCCGATTGTCCAAATTTTGCTCTCGTGATCTATTCGCAAGAGAGGGGGCGCATGGCCGAAACAACTATGTCAAACAGCCGAGAGCAAGTTCCGCAGAACGACGGACAACATTCAGGCCCGGGGTCCGCCATCGTCGTTGTCCTTGGCGTGGTGGCCGTTGTCTCGATGACGTTCGGATTTCTGCTCGGCCTGTTGTTCTAGCCTCGCCGCCTATGTCACAGGCTGGTTTCTTGTTTTTACGCGGGACCGGGCGATAAATTGCGCCATGACTGAAACCATCGGGAAACCTCACGCCGGCCGCTCGCTGATATGGGCGCTGATCGAAAGCGGCGGCCTCTCGGTGCTGTCGCTGCTCGTCCTGTTCGTCGTCGCCCGCCTCGTCGGGCCGGCCGAGTTGGGCTTGGTGTCCCTGGCGCTCGGCGTCGTCCAGGTGTTGGCGGTGATGATCGAAACCAGCCTGCATGACGCCCTCGTTCAACGCCAAGATCTGCAGGACGACCATCTGCAGACGGCCTTCTGGTTCTGCCTCGGACTGAGCCTGTTGTTCGTGATCGGCTGTTGGTTCGGCGCGCCCTATCTGGCGCAGCTATTCGACACGCCCGCGCTGACCGATCTTTTGCGCGTGATGTCATTCGGGCTGGCCATGACAGGGGTCGGCGCTGTGCCGATCGCCGTCTTGCGGCGCAACTTCCTCTTCAAGCAGCTTGCCGTGCGGTCGCTCTACGCGCGCGTCGCCGGCGCCGTGGCTGGCATCGGCCTGGCCATTCTTGGCTACGGCATCTGGGCGCTGGTCGTGCAATATCTGCTGCAAGCTACCTTTAATGGCTTGCTCGTGTGGCCGTCCTGCCCGTTCCGCCCGAAAGGACGCTTCGTGCCCGCCCGCCTGCGCGAACTGATCAGTTACGGGGCGCTGTCGGTGGGTAGTCGGATCGTCTGGATCAGCAGCGTGCGCCTGTTCACCTTGCTGGTCGGCTATTTCCTTGGCGTGACCGCGGTCGGCTACCTCAATATCGCCCAACGCGTCGTCGACACGCTTTACGACCTCTTGGGCGGCGCGGCCTACAACCTCGCGTTTCCGTTCTTTGCGCGCCGTCAGCATGACCGCGCGCAGATGCACCGCGCCTTCTACGCCACCAACGAATTCGCCGCCCTGTCGGTGCCGCCGATCTTCGCCGGCCTCGCGGTCTGCGCCGCGCCCGTCGTGCTGCTGATGCTCGGCGAACAATGGATGCCGGCCGTGCCGCTGATTCAGGTGCTGGCGAGCGCCGCGTCTCTGCAATTCATCCTGCTCTTTGCCAATGCGGCGATCATGGCCTCGGGCCGTCCGGGCGTGCTGTTCTGCCTCAGCCTGGTCACGTTCGTGTTCGCCATCGGCGGGCTGTTCTTGCTGCAGCCCGGCGATGCGCTGGGCGCGGCGCTCCTGTGGGCCTGCCGCATTGCCGTCACCGGGCCCATCGTCATCACGCTGGCTTGGCGCTTTCTCGGCATTTCCGTGCCGAAGCTGTTGCGCAGCGTGATCATGCCGTTCTGCGCCACGGTCGTGATGGCGGGGGCCTTGGGCTGGCTCTGGCACGCCCATCTCCAGCATTACAGCGCGATCGAAGCGTTGCTGATCATGGTGCCGCTTGGCGTGACGATCTATGCCGCCATCGTCCTGGCGACCCATCGGGCCGCATTGTTCCGCCTCTTTGGGTTCATGCTGGCCGGTCTGCGCGGCGCGCGGCCGTCCTAAGACCGATTCGGGCAAGCAAAAGGGCCGAAGCCTTGACGGCTTCGGCCCTTTGCCGAAACGGTGGTTGCGGGCCGAGCTCTAGGCCGAGGCGTAGCCGCTATAGTAGCTATGTTTGGTCTGCAGCGACGGTACCTTGGACAGCACGATGCCAGCCACTTGGCGGCCGCTGGTGGCGAAGCGCTTGAGCGCCTCCTCGACGGTGCGGCGGCGCGTTGAGCCGTGGGCGATGACGAAAATCGCCGTGTCGACGTGATCGGCCAGCGTCAATGCGTCGGCGACATGCATCACCGGCGGCGAGTCGAGAATGATCAGGTCGTAGCTGCTGCGCGCCTGCTGCAGGAAGGTCGCCCAATGGGCCGAGCTCAACAACTCGACCGGATGCTCGACGTTCTGCATGGTCAGGCAATGGGCGCCGGATTCGGGGTCGGTCCGCACCACGCTGGCGAGATCCTGACCGTGCAACACTTCGTTGAGCGCCGGGCCCGGCTCTGCCCGCAACATGCGGTGAAACTGCGGCCGGCGGAGGTCGGAATCGACGATCAGCACGCGCAGGCCGTCTTGCGCGGCGACCGCGCCGAGCGAACTGGTAAAGGTCGTCTTGCCTTCGCCCGGCTCGGAGGAGGTGACGAGCAGCACCTTGGCGCGCGGCGTGCTGCTCGCGCGGCGGCAGCCGAGTGCGATGCGGATACCGCGCAGTGTCTCGGCAATGACCGATTCATGCGGCTGGCCGACGAAGGACTGCGACAGGCCAAGGCCGGCTTTACGATGACGGCGTAGCAGCGGCAGGGCGCCGAGAACCGGCAATCCGAGCACATTCTCGATGTCCTCGGTACTTTCGAAGCCTCGGCGACGCTCGCCGAGCAGCAGGACCGCCGCCGAGATCATGAAGAATCCGATCAGCATGCTGCCCAGCACGATCAATTTCTTGTTCGGGCTGGACGGCATCACGGGGAGGGGGGCTGCGGAGACGATGCGAGCGTTGGCCTGGTTGATGCGCGGCTGTTCCGCCGTTTGCTGCGCGGTGGCGAGGAAGCTCTGATAGACATTGCGTTTGGTTTCGGCTTCCTGCTCAAGCTGGCGTAGCTCGATTTCGTTGGAGGCCATGCTGGTGGCGCGACCTTCCAGACCGGTCAATTGGCGCGTCAGGGAATCGACGCGCGAACGGGCGATATCGACCTGGCTTTTGAGGGATGACAAAAGTTTGCCGATTTCGCGATCGATCTGGCCGCGGACGGAAACCAACTCCTGAGCCACCGCCTTGCGCTGCGGGTGCGCCGGCGCGAGGCGCGTTGCCATTTCGGCCTGTCGTTGCGAGGCTTCAGCCTCCCGTTCGCGCAGGCGTTGGACGAGCGGCGAGGAGAGCACTTCCGTCGCCGTCGAGCCGGAGGCGCCGCGTCCGCCTTCGCTTTGGGCCTGACGATACCGGGCCTCAGCTTGCGAGAGATCTGCACGCGCCGTGCTCAACTGAGTGTTGATTTCATTAACCTGCTGAGCGCTGACGCTGCCGGCGCGCGTTTCGACCATATTGTTGGCGATCCGGTAGGCCTGCACTTTCTTATTGGCTTCCTCCACGTCCTTCAGCAGTTCGACGGAGCGCTGCTTGATCCAGCTATTGGCATCCATCAGCGTGCTGTTGGAATTCTCGATCTGGCTGGTGATGAACGCCTGCATCAGGCCATTGGAGACAGCGGCGCTGATCTCGGGTTTCTCGCTTTCAAAGCTGACGTAGATCGCATAACTGCGTCCGTCCGTGCCGATCGTCAGATTTTCCAGCACGCTGTCTACGACGGCGGACCAGACGGCCTCTTCGCTGGGGCCAGGGGCTGTACGGCCGATACCGATATCCGCCAGCATGCCGCGGACTGCGCCGGAGATGCGCGAAAACACCGTGGGCTCGACGGCATAGGGATTTAGATCCGGCTCGCGGTCGAGATTAAGCTTGCGGGCGACGGTTTCGACCAGATCGCGCGAGCGCAGAACCTGCACTTCCGTGCGGGGAATCGACACGTCCGGCGCCCAGGGCTGCGGCTGCACGCCGATCTGCGGAATGAACAGCGGGCGCGTTTCGACGGCGAGCATGCCGCCGGCGCTATAGCGCGGCGCCATGGACGAGGCGACGATATAAGCGATCACCCCGCAGACCATCATGCCGGCGAAGATCGTCCATTTGCGGCGCCAGAGATTGCGGAATATTTCCCCAAGACTGCGTTCCTGAGCGGGCGGTTGGCCGCCATATCCGCCGCCGGATGCAAAGCCGCCCGGGCCACCGGGGCCATAGCCCCCGCCGCCCTGATAGCGCGGATCGTAGCGAGGATCGTAATCCGGCACGTATGGGGCCGCGTCATGACGGGCCGCGTCATGCTCCACCAGGGAGTAACGCCAGGGTCTACCGTCGTGAGAATGGGGATCGCGCATGGCTCATGCCTCGGAAAAATTGCTGCAGCTGCACATGATGAAAAGAGAGGACGTAACCTACTAAGACGCAAGGAGGATCGATTGGTTCCACGTCCGCTTAATCTCATCTAATTGTCACGCCTAAGCGCGAGATCGCGCTCGCATATTTGGTCGCCGGCATCGTTCACAGATACGGGCCCATCAATGCGAGCGTGAAGGAGTGCAAGGCTATGGCGGAAATCCTCGTCGTTTGGACCGTGCTCTTCTGCCTGCTCTGCGTGCATCCCTTCATCATCTATCCATGGACGTTGAAACTGGCGCGGCGCTGGAACAATTCCCCGCTGCGCCCGTCATATGCGCAAAATCCTGGAACGGCGCGGCCGGAGGAACTCACCTTTGCCATCTGCCTATGCGCCTATAATGAGGCGGCGATCATCGAGCAGACGATCGAGAGCTTGCTTAAGCTCCGCCGCAGCAGTGGAAACCTGCAAATCCTGCTTTACGTGGATGGCGCGACCGATGGCACGGCCGAGATCGCCGGGCGCTATGCCGGCGAGATCGAACTTATCGTCTCGCCGGAACGTCACGGCAAGTCGCATGGGCTCAATCGCTTGGCGCAGCAGGTGCGGGCCCCGATCATGGTGCTGGCCGACGCCAATGTGCGGATCGCCGAAGATGCTCTGATCAACATGAAGAAATATTTCCATGACGAGGATGTCGGCTGCGTCTGCGGCCATCTCGTCTATTCCAACGGCGACGAAAGCGTCACGGCGAAAACCGGTTCGCTCTATTGGCGCCTGGAAGAGAAGATCAAGCGTTTGGAGAGCGAAACAGGCTCGGTGATGGGCGCCGACGGTTCGCTCTACGCCATGCGCAGCGAGCTTTATCATCCGATCCCGGAGGGCGTTGCCGACGACATGTATCTGTCGCTTGCCGTGCTGTGCGACGGCTATCGCGTCATCCGCGCCGAAGATGTGCGGGTCTTCGAGGCTGCCGGCGTCAATTCCAAAGATGAATTCCGCCGCAAGATCCGCATTGCCTGCCAGGCTTTCAGCACGCACCGTGCCTTGTGGTCGCAGCTCCGCCAACTCGACGGATTTTCGATCTATAAATACGTTTCGCACAAATTGCTGCGCTGGTTCACCGTTTTCACCTTTGCGGCCACCGCGCTCACCGCTTTCGCGGCATTGTCTGTCGTGGTCGGCTTCGGCTGGGCGGCGGCGCTCACGGTGTCCGCACTTGGCCTGTTGTGGCTCGCCTTGCGCCTGCATATCCGCCCGCTACCCATGGTGCTCGACATGCTGCGGTCCTTCGCCGCCACGGGTATCGGCGTCATCCATTCGCTGCGCGGCGCCAATGTGCGCACCTGGGAGCCGGCTCGCGCGCCAGCGCGGCAGGAGAAGTGATCATGTCCCCGCGAATCGACGTCATCATTCTATCTTGGGATCGTACCGCCGAAACCATCGCTGCCATCGACAGCGCCGCATCACAGATCGGTGTTGAAAAGCGGATATGGATCGTCGATCAGGGCAGCAAGCCGGAAAATCTCGCGGCTTTGCACCGGGCCATCGACGGACGGCCGGAAATCCATCTGCATGAGCTCGGCAAGAATGTCGGCGTGGCGGAGGGCCGCAATATCGCCAGCGCATTGGGCAGCGCTCCTTATATCGTGGCGCTCGACAATGATGCGGTGTTCAAGGACGACACGACCCTCGCCGAGGTTGCGCGCCGCATGGACAGCGAACCCCGCCTCGGCGCGGTGGCCTTTCGCATTCTCAATTTCTTTACCGGGCGCGACGATGCGATGTGCTGGGACTATCCCGGCGTGCCGCGCGCCATGGCCGATCGCGAATTCATGACCACGCGCTTCATCGGCGCCGGGCATGCCCTGCGCCGTAACGCCTTCGAGGCTGCCGGCGGCTATGACGCCGCTTTATTCTTCGCCGGCGAAGAGCGGGATCTGAGCTACCGAATTCTCAATCTCGGCTACATGGTTTGCTATAGCCCGGACTTTACCGTACTGCATAAAGTGGACCCGACGGCGCGCGTGAATTGGAAGTCCGGGCGTTTCTACTTCACCGTTCGCAACGTGCTCTACTCCGACTTCAAATACGGCGTGCCCTTTTGGCGCCTCGTGCGTAGCGCCGGCGCCTTGACCTTGAAGGGCTTCCGCAATGGCTGCACCGGTCAGGCGCTGCGCGGCATCAAGGATGGGGCGCTGATGGCTTGGCGCTTCGCCCGCAAGGGCCGGCCGGCCGTCTATCGTCTCAATAGCGAAGTGCGCGACTACATCCGCACCTGCGAGCACCGCGACGACACGCCGTTCATGGTTCGCCTGCGCCGTCAGTTCGACAGGCTGCCGGAACAGGTCTGAGCCTTTGCATCCCTTTGATCGCGCCCATAACCGGAAAGAAGACCGCCCATGATCACCCTGATCATACCGACGCGAAACCGCGCGCATACATTGTCGTTGATCGGCGAGAGCTTCTATCGTCTGCAACTCGTCGACGAAATCATCTTCGTCGATGACGAGGGCTCCGACAATTCGGCGGAGGTGATTGATGCCCTCGCGGCCCGTCATCCGCAGATCGCCACGAAAATCCTGCGCAACGAACGGCGTCTCGGCGCGTCAGGGAGTCGCATCAGGGGCTATAAGGCGGCGAAGAACGACTACATCATGTATTCGGACGACGACGTTTATGTGCAGCCCAACTATGCGGCAGTCTGTCTTAAGAAGCTGCGCCTGACCGGCGCCGGCATCGTTTCGGGCCGCATCGTGCGCATGCGCGTCGATCAGACGCCGGAACAGGCCATCGCCGCCTTCGGCAACGGCATGTCGGATAAGCCGCCCTTCCGCAAACTGGTGTGCGAGACGCGCGGCGAAGCGAAGACCGATGGCGACGTTCGCTTGCCGCTCACCGGGCCGGTGATCGTCACGACGAAGGCTCTGCTCGAGGAGCTTAGCTACGATCCGTTTTATTCGCGCGGCAACGGCTTTCGCGAGGAGACGGATTTTCAGATGCATGCCTTCGTCACGGGCCGCGATATCCTGATGACGAACGAAACCTATTGCGCCGAGCTCAGCCGCATCGAAAGCAAGGTCGGCGGCCAGCGCACGCCGCGGCTCAAGACGCTGTATTGGTCGATTTATTACAACGCTTATTTCTTCGGGAAATATTGGGACCGTTATGCCGCCCGCACAGGCGTGACGATGAGCCGCCGCTCGGCCACGGCCTTGTTCGCGGTCTATCAACTCTATGCGCTGTTCGTGCGTCCGTTCGGCTACAAGTACCAACGCTGGGCCGCGCGTCAGCGCGAGCGCCGGGCGGCGTCCCGTCCGGCTTTTCAATAAGCCTTACGCAGACATTTGCGCGTCGGACATGCCGCTGAGCCAGGCGGCGTGATAATTCGACAGCTTTCCGTAGCTGTTGTCCGCCATGGTCACGTGGCGACCGAGCAGCAGGCCGAGCAGCCCCATGTGCAGCCGATCGGTGACGATCGTCTCGTAATCGGCGAGGAAGCGGACGCCTTTGGCAATCAGGCGGTTGCGGAAGAGTCGCCACAGCGGATGCAGCGAAAAAACTCCGCCGCTGGGGCCACGGCGGCAATGCAGATTGAGCAAAGTATAATAGGCCGCCTTGTCTTCGTAGCCGATCAGATCGCTCCAATCGAGGCCGCGTTGCGGTGTGGACGGGCCGGGCATGGAGATGAGCCGGCTTTCCTTGTCCTGGCGGGCGAATAGCAGAGTGGCATTGCCATGAGGTCTGGCGCGGGCCGCTGCCAGCGGCTCCCACAGGAGATGCGCCATGTCGGGGACGAGGTGGGACGGATTGCGGAAATGCTGACGTGCCGTCCGCATCGATATTTCATCGCGCAGACAGAGATGCAGGTCCGGATGCCGTCCGTAGCTTTCGGCGCAGGCCGCAAGGGCGACCGGCGAATTGAAGTGCAGCGTCTGCGGTAGCATGACGATGCGGTGCCTGGGGTAAGCGGCAATGACATAGTCGCGAAACTTTTGGTGCAATGGATAAAGGTCGCCGAAATTCCCTCCGCCGTGGAGCAGGATGGTGCAATTCGCCGGCACTTTGCGCTGCGCGATCGTGCCGAAATCATAGGCCGAACGACGCCCGATGACTTTGTAACCTAGCCGCTTGAAAAATTGGTCCGTGCCGGCCTCGATCAGCGAATCGCCGATATTCAGATGCACCGGATAGTCGAGATAGACGACGGGGCGCTCCGGCGGTGCCAGCTGGGCGAGTTGTTCGACGCGCTTGGCCAAGCTCTGCATAATGTCGGACGTATCGCCACTCGGCGGTGCGGAGTGCGGAATGGGATCGGGCGTGACGGGAATCATGCGCGGCACTTTCGCCGTTGGGCTGCATTTCGGCTCGGGTCAATATTGTGTCCCGCAATTCCTAGGCATTTTTAGGCGCTGCGACATGACTATGGGTTTGCATAAATAGTTCCGCTGGCGCACTATTCACAAAATTGTATTTATACCAAATTAAACACAAAGCGAGAGGCTCCAAGTTGCGTCACCCGAGGCTGTTGAGAGTGCGGCGCGCCGTTATGGTCCTTGTCGCTTCGTCGGCGGCGTTGACATGACCGTTGGCGCCTCCGTCACACGCATCGAGGATCCGCCGCTGGTCACCGGCGCCGCGCGCTTCGTTGCCGACCTCAACTTCGCCCGCCAATTGCACATGCGCGTGGTGCGCGCCCAGCAGGCGCACGGCAAGATCGTTTCGATCGACGCGGCCGAAGCCCTGGCGCTGCCGGGCGTCGTCGCCGTCTGGACGGCAGCGGATATCAGTGAACTCCCGCCGATCGATTTTCGCGAGGGGCCGATCCCCGAACTGGCGGTATTCCGCCAGCCGGTGCTGGCGAAAGAGCGGGTACGCTATGTCGGCGAGCCGGTTGCCGTGGTCTTCGCCGACAGCGACTATGTCGCCGAGGATGCCGCCGATCTGATCCTGGTCGAGATCGACGAATTGCCGGTGCTGCTCGACGCCGCCGCAGCGCCCGCCGCTTTCCCTGGCGCCGCCTCTAGCGAGGCGACGGTCATCACCCAGGGCTATGGCGATGTCGATGCCGTCTTCGCGACAGCGCCCCATATCGTCGCGCTCGATCTCTCGGTCGGCCGCCATACCGGCGTGCCGCTGGAAACGCGCGGCGCCATTGGCGTTTATGATGCGGCGCGCGACGTGCTGCAGCTCCATGGCGCGGCCAAGGTGCCGCATAAGAATCGCGAGGCTTTGGCGCGGCTGTTCGGGCGCAGCCTGCAGGCCATGCATCTCTTCGAATATCACGTCGGCGGCGGATTCGGCGTGCGCGGCGAGATTTATCCCGAGGACATTCTCGTCTGCCTGGCGGCGATGCGCCTCGGGCGGCCGGTCAAATGGATCGAGGATCGCCGCGAGCATCTGATGGCGACCAACCACTCGCGCCAGCAGCGTCATCAGATCCGCGCCGCCGTCGATGGCGAAGGCCGCATCCTCGCCATGGACGATAATTTCTTCCACGATCAGGGCGCGTATCTGCGCACGCATGGCGTACGCGTACCCCATATGACTGCCGGCATCCTGCCGGGTCCGTACCGAATTCCCGCCTATCGCGCGACGGCCCGTGTGCGGCTGACCAACAAGACGCCCTGCGCGACCTATCGCGGCCCCGGACGCTACGAGAGCACCTTCGTGCGCGAGCGGCTGATCGACGCGGTAGCCATGCAGCTTGGCCTCGATCCGGTCGAGGTGCGCCGGCGCAACATGATCACCTCGGCCGAGATGCCTTATGACCGGCCGTTGCAGGCGCTCGGCGAGGAGATCAGCTACGACAGCGGCGATTACGCCGGCCTGATGGACAAGGTGCTGGCCAAGGCCGGCTGGCCGGCGATGAAGGCCGAGACCGCGCGCCGCCGCGCGGCCGGCGAGATGGTCGGCGTCGGCATCGCTATGTTCGTGGAAAAGGCCGGTCTCGGCCCGACGGACGGCGTGAAGATCGCCGTTGAGCCCGGTGGCCATGTCGAGGTCATCACCGGCGGCGCTTCGGTCGGCCAGGGCTTCGAGACGGTGATCGCCCAGATCTGCGCCGGCGCGCTCGGCGTCGATTACCAAAAAGTCCGCGTCGTGCACGGCCAAACCAACCGCATCGAACATGGCATCGGCGCCCATGCCTCGCGCGCCACCGTCATGACCGGTTCTGCGACCCATGTCGGCGCGCTCAAAGTGCGCGCCAAGGCCTTGGCCGCCGCCGCCAAGCTGCTGCAAAAGACGCCTGATGAACTGGATATCGTCGCCGGCGTGATCGTCCAGCGCGGCAATCCGGCCGGGCCGTCGATCTCGCTCGGCGACATCGCCAAGCGGCTCGGGCCGGGCTCCAAGCTGCTCGAGCCGGGGCAGAATCCGGGTCTCGCCGAGGAGGGCTGGTTCAACGTCGACCACCAGGTCTATCCCTACGGCATGCATATCGCCCAGGTGCGGGTCGATGGCGCGACCGGGGGAGTCCATATCGAGCGCTATGTCGCCGCCTTCGATATCGGCCGGGCCGTCAATCCCATGCTGGTCGAAGGGCAGATCGTCGGCAGCTTCACGCAGGGTCTCGGCGGCGCCTTGCTCGAGGAATTCCGCTATAGCGAAACCGGCGAGCCGCTCGCCGTCACCTTCGCCGACTACTTGCTGCCCAGCCTGCATGATGTGCCGCAGGTCGAGGTCCAGCTTTACGAGGATGCGCCGAGCCCGCGCAATCCGCTCGGCATCAAGGGCGGCGGCGAGAGCGGCATCACCGGCGTCGGCGCGGCCTTGGCGGCGGCGGTCGACGACGCCTTGCAACGGCCCGGCGCGATCACCGAATTGCCGATCACGCCACAGCGCCTGAAAGATATCCTGAACGCGGCGACTTGATCGTCTGCCGCGGCGCGCAAGACAGCGCTAGCGCGAGGCTTTTTTTGCCGCTTGTTCGCTGAAGATGGCCGTTTCCGCCACCTCGGCAATTTTGCTGATATGAAGCAGCAAGAGCTGGCAGGCCTCGTCCGCGTCGCGTTTGAGCGTGGCTTGCACGATCTTCTTGTGATCGTTACTCAATCCCGAACGGGGGAATGGGCGCCGCAGGGTCGTACGATATCTGTAGCGCAGCGATTGATCGTAAAGCTGCTGGGTAAAAAGCACGAGACGCCGCGTGGGGCAGGCGGAGATCAGCTCCATATGGAAATCGCGATTGGCGTTTTCCCATGTGATCACGGCGTCAGCCGATTCCTTCGTCAGGCTCACTTCCAGGCGTTCGAGGGCATGGCGGGCCGCCACGACCCGCATTTCCCAGACGATGTCGCCATGCGTGATCGCTTGCCGAAGCGCTTCCACTTCCACGAGCTTGCGCGCCTCCGTGATGTCGCGAAGGTCTTGCGGAGAGATTTGAGAGACCCAAAAGCCGCGCTGCGACACCGACTCGACAAGGCCGTCCGACAAGAGACGCGACAAGGCTTCTCGAACGGCGCTGGCGCCATATCCGAAGGTCGCGGTCAAATGCTGGATGCGAAGCTTTTCGCCCGGCTCCAAACGGCCCGAGAGGATTTCTTGCCGGAGACGCCAATAGGCTTTCTCGATGTCCGAGCTCGGCCGCGTTTTGATATCTGAAACAGCCATAGGGGTACGAGGTCTCGTTTTGCTCATTTGATGCCGACCGCGGCCATTATGCTAGCCGGCTTCGGGGAGTCCTAGATGGATTAGCGTTAATTGACAAAAAAACTTTTTTTTCGTATTTTGTCACTAGCGCGAATTGATCCTGGAGGGATGTAAAGATGGCGACCATTCAAGCAGAAAAGCCCAAAGCGAAGACGGCTTATGAAACCATTACCGTCACGCAGCTGTCGCCGCATGTCGGCGCGGAAATCGGTAATATCGATCTGACCAAGCCGCTCAATCCCACCCAGGTGAAGGAAGTGCGCGCCGCGATCACCGCGCACGGCGTTATTTTCTTCCGCGAGCAGCCGATCAGCTTCGAAGACCACGACCGCTTCGTGCGCTACTTCGGCGAGCCGCATGAGCATATCGGCGGCGATTACACGGCCTCCAAGCGCGTTCCCAATTATCCCGGCATCCGCCAGCAATATTTCGACGGCAATTCCAAGCGCGTCGCCGGTGAAGACTGGCACTCGGACCAGAGCTACGGCGACAAGCCGCCGACCTACAGCATCCTGCACCAGGAGATCGTCCCGACGGACGGCGGCGGCGACACGATGTTCATGTCCTGCTCCAAGGCCTATGACGAGCTCAGCGACACGATGAAGGACTATCTGCGGGGCAAGACCGTCACCCACATGGGCGGCAAGTCCTTCGACGCCGAGGGCGCCGGAAAGCGTCCGGAGGTGGTCCATCCGGCCGTCACGGTCCATCCCGAAAGCGGCCGCAAGGTCCTGTTCGTCAATCCCAGCTTCACGAGCCACATCAACGGCGTGCCGAAGGCCGAGAGCAAGGCCGTGCTGGCATATCTCTACGAGCACATGCGCAAGCCCAATTGGCACATGCGCTTCCACTGGCGGAACCACTCGATCGCTATGTGGGACAACCGTGCCGTCCAGCATATGGCGATTTGGGACTACTGGCCGCAAGTGCGCTCGGGCTACCGCATGTTCTTGAAAAACGACGATGCCCCGGTGATGGCCGACTAAAACGCCAGGCCGCCCACGATAGGAGCGGCTTGATCTTGGCCTTCACGGCGCAAGACATCGTCTACCACCGCCCCGCCGGCATCGCCTTGACAGCGACGCTCTACATGCCGGCGGGTGCGGGGCCCTTTGCGGCGGTGGTGGACGCCCATGGCGGGCGCTGGTGCTCGGAAACGCGCATGACCAACCGCGTGATCGACGAAGCGCTGGCGGCGGCCGGCATCGTCGTCATGGCGCTCGATTTCCGCATGCCGCCCGACGCGCAATATCCCCTGCCGGTGGCGGACATCAATTTCGCCATCCGCTGGCTGCACGCCCATGCGGCCGCCTACGGCATCAATCCGGCATGGATCGGCGGCGTCGGCACGTCGAGCGGCGGACATCAACTCGCCCTGACCGCGATGAATCCGGACGATCCGAAATATCGCCAGGACCATACGCCGGAGATGGACGGCGCCAGCGCCAAGATCGCCTACATGATCCTCTGCTGGCCGGTGTCCGATCCGCCGGCGCGCTATCGCTATGCCATCGCCAACAAGATGGACATCCACATCCAAAGCCATGAGCGCTATTGGCCGAGCGAGGCGTCGATGGCGGAAGGCAGTCCGCAACGCATCGTGACGGATGGCGAGGCGGCGGCATTGCCGCCGGCGCTGCTCATCCAGGGCACCAACGACACGATTCTTTCGCCCGGCATGTCGGAGCGCTTCGCCGAAAGCTATGCGTCTGCCGGCGGCGACATGACGCTGATCCATTATCCTGGCGAGAAGCATACCTTCATCACCAACACGCCCGACACGGATGCTTCGCGCAAGGCGCTCGCTGACATGATCGCCTTCATCCGCCGTGAGGCGGTACAGAGCTAACCCGCGGCGCGTCGAGAGGCTGCACAAATTCTGGCCATGCGCAGCGCATTCGTTGATCGCCGGCCTCGTCTGAGTTCCGCTTTTGCCGAAGCGACGGCGGAAAACTCATGGCTGCGCGGAGCTTGCGCGGCGACCCTCGCCAGATTGCCGGTCGGCCTGTCGGCCGGGACGCTTGGCACTAACAGCAAAGCGCCTTAACGCCGTGAGAACACACGAAATCCCTCAACTATGAGTGCGCTAAATAAGTCGTCCCCTTGCAATGAATAAAGCTTCTGCCGCAGGCTTCGGTCGGGAGGGCACATATCCTGCAAGGCTTTGAAAGGCTTGGAACGAGAGCCGGACGATCGTGCTGACCGTCGAGCGTGGAGCGAACGGCTGAACCAGGATGCGCTTGCTCGTAAATCTCATGCGCCCGCTGTGCAAATGTGGTTTGTCCGCCGTTTTTCTGCAGGAGTATCCTGGCCCAGTTGCGAGGCTATCCGCTCGAAACATCCGACTGCGATGCCAGCCAGTGACGTATGTCAAACCGTTGCGCTCGTGGTGCCGGTACAGTGCCTAAATGCCGAGATGCCGGTTTCTCAGCATCTCCCAGACATCGAGTTAGACATGGAGATCGACAATGTTTACCGCTGAGCAAAATGAGGTTCTGACCCGCGTTGGCCCGGGCACGCCGATGGGCGACCTGTTTCGCAGCTTCTGGATTCCCTTCCTGCTGAGTTCGGAGTTGGAAGTGGACGGTCCGCCCAAGCGCGTGACCTTGCTCGGCGAAAACCTCGTGGCTTACCGCGACACGCAGAACCGCGTCGGACTGCTCGATCGCCATTGCGCTCATCGCCGCGCCGATCTGTTTTTCGGCCGCAACGAAGACTGCGGCTTGCGCTGCACCTATCACGGCTGGAAGTTCGACATTACCGGCCAGGCTTCGGAACTGCCGGCCGAGCCGGAAGGCACGCCGCTGATCAAGGACGCGAAGATCAAAGCCTATCCGACCCGCGAGTCCGGCGACGTGATCTGGACCTACATGGGCCCAAAAGAAAAAGAGCCTAAGGACATCCCGTTGCTCGATTGGACGGCGGTGCCGCCGACCCACCGCGCCGCGACCAAGCGCCTGCAGGAAAACAATTGGGCGCAGGCCGTCGAAGGCGGCCTCGATTCGAGCCACGTTTCCTTCCTGCATCGCGCCTTCACCCAGGTCCAGGCCGCGACGACGACCAAGGAAGGCCATCTCGTCCAGCGCCCGATCTACATGGTCAAGGACACCCGCCCGACCTTCCACATCCACAAGACCGATTACGGCTTCGCCATCGGCGCGCGCCGCAATGCCAGCGATACCGAATACTACTGGCGCCTGTCGCAGTTCCTGATGCCGGCTTTCACCATCATCCCGACGGCCGAAGGCCGTCCGCTGACCGGCCACTTCTGGGTGCCGATCGACGATTACAACTGCTGGGCCTACACCTTCTCGTGGCACCCGCAGCGTCCGTTGACGGACGAGGAGTGGGAAGAGTACGGCAGCGGCGCGCAGATTCACGCCGCCGTGGACGAGAATTTCCGTCCGCTCGCCAACAAGGATAACACCTACAAGCTGGATCGCGAGATGCAGCGCAAGGAGAACTACACCGGCATCGTCGGCGTCGGTATCCAGGATATGAGCGTCCAGGAAAGCATGGGCGCCATCACGGATCGTTCGAAGGAGCTGCTCGGCGCATCGGACGCCGCCATCGTCTATTGGCGCCGCTTGATGATCGACCAGGCTCTGCAACTGAAGGAAAAGGGCAAGGCGCCGCTCGGCGTCGAAACGCCCAAGGCCTACCAGGTGCGCAGCGGCGCGGTGTTGCTGCCCAAGGAAGCCGATCCGTTCAAGGCCATGGCGCAGAGCATTTTCCTGCAGCCCGCGTAAGGCAGGACCACGACGGTCAGACGGCGGGGCGGGCTTTCCGCCCCGCCACATTTCAGAGGGAGCGAGCCATGGACCAGCCGGTCGGCCAATTACGCCACTTCGCGATGTCGGTGCCGGATCCCTGGGCGACCGCCGAATTCTACATCCATTCCTTCGGCTTCAAGTTCGTCGGCGAGACCGACTCGCGCTTGGCCGAAGGCTGCTACATCTCCGATGGCGTCATCAACATCGCCTTGCTGAAATACAAATCCGACGAAGTGTCGCAAGGCACGGGTAAGGATTTCGTCGGGATCCATCACATCGGCATCTGGGTCGACGATGTCGAGGAAACCCGCAAGAAGGTCGAGGCGGCCGGCGGCAAATGGATCATGGGCGAGCCCGATCCGGTCGGCGGCAGCTTCTACGAGGTGAAGTTCACCGATCCCAACGGCGTGATTTTCGATCTCACGCACAATGGCTGGGGCGGTTCGCAGCGCTATCCCGGTACGCCGGGCAGCGAATCGACGCTGCCGCGCAAACTGGTCGAGCGCTTCAGCGAGCGCCGTGCCAAGGCGCGTGACGACATGGCGAAGAAGACCGGCAAAGCCGAGCTGGCGAAGACCGAAAAATAGTCAGTCTTCCCGGTCAAGCCGGCATCATCTGCTTCAGGAATTTGAAGGCTTTTTCCCACGAGTCCTTCGCGGCGGCCTGTTCCTCCGGCGATCCGTGCGCCGGATTCTGAAAGCCGTGCCCGACGTCCGGATAAAGATGGAAATCATGCTTCACGCCGTGCTTCTTCAGTTCGGCTGAAATCTGCTGCATATGCTCTGGCGATGGATTCTTGTCCTGACCGCCGGAGAAACCGATGACCGGGCAGCGGATATTCTTGAGCAAATCGAAAGGCGTTTGCGGCCCGTCGCCCCACGGCAACAACACGCCGCCGCCGTAGAACACGACGAGAGCGCTGAAGCCTGGGATAGCGCCGCCGCCGAGAAAGGCCATGCGGCCGCCCATGCAATGCCCCATCAGGGTGATGCTGCCGCCGAGCACCTCGGGCCGGCCTTTGAGGAATTCGTAGCCGGCCTTCATGTCGGCGATGACTTCCGCATCTTTGAAATATTGTTTGCGGTCCTTCATCGGCACGTCGCGCGAGGTGCGGTGAGACACGTCAGGGACAGCGACCCGGTAGCCGGCATCCACGAGGGTCTTGACGACGAGCTTGGTGAAATCGTCGAAGCCGCCACGATGATACATCAGCAAGATGCCCGGACGCACCTTGCTGTCGGCCGGGCCGTCATAGAGAACGTCCATTGGGCTGCCGCCCACGACGATAGTTTCCATCTTCGACATGTTCGTTTCCGTTCGTTCGGTTGACGCCGATCAGCTTTTGGCGGCAGCGCGCGCACGCGCGATCAGGGCCTCGGGAAAATCGCCGGCGCCGGTAATCGCCTTCTGCAACTCTTCTCCGGACATCGGATCGAGTTCCAGTTTGGCTTTCTTCACGTCGGCGAGCAGGAGCGGATCGCGGATCGCCGCCATGAATCCTTTGCGCAACTCGGCGATGCGTTCGGCCGGCAGTCCCGGCGGCGCGACGACGGAGCGGCCGATGGTCGAGGGCGAGGAAAACAGTTCCATCAGTTGGCGATCGGCATCGGTCTTCGCCAAATCGATCATGCGCGGCACGTTCGGAAGTTCGGGATGCTTGTCGGCGCCGGTCTGCAGCAGCAGATTGATCTTCTTGCTCGCCAACCATTCGGCGCCGTCGTTCTTCAGCAGCGACCATGGCATGCTGAGGGCATCGACCTCGCGCCGTTCCATCGCCAGGCGGCTTTCGTTGCTTCCGCTATAGCCGGTGATGATCTTGAACTTGGTGCCGAGCACGTTGTTCATCACCGTCCAGTTCAGCTTTGACGCCGCGCCGGTGGTGGAAATGATCAATTCGTGCTTGAAGGCGTCGTCGGCGGTCTTGACCTCGGCGGTGTGCCAGGAAAAGAGCACTGCGCTGTTGGAGAGGATGCGGCCGATCCAATTGTAGTTGCGCGCGTCGGCCTTCAGCTCCGGCGCGCCGAGGATTTGATTGAGGTAGAGCGCCTGATCGACCATGCCGATGGCGGTGCCGTCCTTTGCCGCGATGTTATAGAGATGATTGGCGGCACGAATGCTGCCGGCTCCCGGCATATTTTGCGCCACGACCGTCGGCTTGCCCGGCAGGTGGCGGCCGATATGGGTGGCGATCAGGCGACTATAGGTGTCGTAGCCGCCGCCGGCAGCGGAGCCGATGAAGAAATTGACCGTCTTGCCTTTATAAAAATCCTCGGCCTGGACGGCGGCGGGCAGGATAGTGGCGGCCGACAGCAAAGCGCCGGCGGCGAGCAGTTTGAGCGTCGTTTTCATCTTAGCCTCCCTAGAGTGCCGGCTTATGCGCCGGTCACGGTGTCTCATGCGTTGATAGGAACTCTCGCTCTCTCCTATGACGGCAGGGCGCTGGTCAGCCAGTCGGTGTCGATGCGACGCCCGATGCCGGTCTCCTGCGCCTTCTTGTAGATGGCATAGCCGGTTGCGGCGAACTGGTAGCCGAGCCCGGAATAATTGAGAAACATGCTGATGTCGGCGGGCGACCGGCGGCCCGGCGTGCGGCCGAGCAGCAACTCCGACAATTCCGGCAGGCTATCCTGCTTGAGGGCGGAACTGAGCGCCGCCTTCTGATGCTCGGTATCTTTGGCGAGGTCCGCGCCTTCGCCGCGCAGGATGTGAGAGATCGCTTTGCGGATGTGGGTGACGACGACATCGGCGCGGCCCACCGCGCTGGCGTCCAACTCGAGGCGCTTGAGGCTGCTGACATGCATGCCCGGAGCGAGAAGTTCGGCGGGCAGAACCGGCTGCATGCTGTTGGTGGCGCACATCACGACATCGGCGCCGTCGACCGCTTCGCTGAGGCTCGCCGCCGCGACCGTCTCGATCTTAAGCAGATGCCGCATCTCTTCGGCGAAGGCCGCGCGGCTGGCGGGATTGGGGCTGTAGCAGCGTAGGCGCTTGATCGGCCGCACGGCGCATATCGCCATGGCCTGGCCGCTCGCCTGATGGCCCGAGCCGATGATGGCGGCTTCGCTGGCGTCCGCCCGGGCCATGTATTTCGCGGCGAGCCCGCAGGTGGCGCCAACCCGCATGCGCTGCACTTCGCCGTCCGGGTAGATGGCCAGGGGCTCGCCGGTTTCCGTACTGAACAGCAGGACGAGGCCGACATAGCGCTGGTTGGGCGCTGCCGGCACCTTGACGCGGCGCAGGCCGGCGTCGGACTTCGGCCAGGTCAGGATGTCGGAATTGATACGGACCGCGCCGATGCCGAATTTCGGGATCACGCCATCCATGGTCAGCAGGGAATAGAGCGCGTCGTCGCGCGCGGTGGCGGTGAGGATTTCCGAGCGCACGCCGTTGACACCATGAGCCGTGCCCAACTCCTTATAGGCGATCTCCATGGCGTCGAGGCAGTCGGGCATCGTCAGGATCGCGGCGATGTCCTCGTTGGAGAGCAGCATCGTCATGGCGCGGCCCTGCGCTGCGGCGCGGCCGCGAGGGGCTGCCACAAGGCGCGCAATTCCCGCATGCTCGCGCGCGTTTCCAGGCCGCGCAGCGCCTCGATCAGCCTGGCGCAGGCGCTGGCGCCCAGAATCGGCGCCATCAGGTCCTGCGCCTTGTCTTCGATCTCGGCGCGCGACATGGGGTTGTCGGCAGTGCCGCGCACGGCGATGGCGCGGCGCGAGATATGCACCCCGTCGCGCGTCGTCACATCGACGATGGCTTGGCGCCGCGGGCGGGCCTGCATCAGCTCTTCGCTCGGCTGTATTTTCATGCGATTGCGCAGCGCCAGCACCGCGGGATCCTTCATGCGGGCATGGTCATGCACCGACTCGAAGGTCAGCTTGCCGTCGATCAGCAGAACGGCGAGCAGATGCTGCACGTTGACGTCGGGCATCGGCGCGCCGTCTACCGTGCGGGCCGAGCGCGTCGGCAGGTGAATGGTGACCTTGTCGACATCTGCGCCAGTCAAGCCGATGGCGTCGACGATCTGCGTCATGGCGTCGAGCGCCGATTGCGCCGGCGAGCCGACGCACCATTTCTTGATATTGGTACCGAGAATTTCATAGCGCGTGCCGAGGCCGTCCATCAGTTGGGCGGGATCCGGTTTCGCCGAATAGGCCTCGAAGAAATTGCGTTCGCCGCTGAACACGTCAGCGACGCCGGTGAAGCCGGCGGCGACCATGGCCGCCGCCGTCGCGCCATTGCGCGCCGGCATGCCGCCGAAGTCGAAGGCCTTCTCGATATGTTCCGAATCTC
>CAMAVH010000008.1 GCA_945861615.1 Rhizobium sp. Q54
GCGACGCCGACGGTGCGGGTGTTCGGCCCCGACAGGATCGCCGAGATCGCCAGTTCGCGGAAGGCGTGGATCATCACCCAGATCCAGGCGGTGACGATCACCGGACGGAGCAGCGGCAACAGAATCTTGCGGAACATGCGCCACCAGGAGGCGCCGCAGGCATAGGCCGCCTCCTCCAGCTCCGGGTGGAACTGCAGCATGCCGACCGAGATGATGCGCATGGCGTGCGGCATGTAGCGCGTGATGTAGGCGAGCAGGATCACCCACAGCGTGCCGTAGATCGGTAGCGGCACGACGAGATAGAGCCACAGCATCGCCACGCCGAACAGGATTGACGGCACCGCCTGCGGCACGAAGGCGAGGAAGTCGAGTGTCTTGCGGCCCGGAGTCTTCGTACGCAGCACGATCCAGGATAGGATGCTGACGAACAGCACGAGGATCGTCGCCGACCCGACGCCGAGCAGCAGGCTGTTCTGAATGCCGCTGATCACCGTCGAGTTATTGAACACCAAGCCATAGTTGGCGAAGCTCATCGACTCGAACGCGCGCATCGACGGCTGCTGGAAGAATCGCATGAACGAAGCGTAGAGCAGCACCAGCGTCGGCAGGATCACCGAGATGAACATGATCAGCATCGCGGCGATGCCGATCGGCCAGCGCCACACGCCGAGTTCGATGATGCGCGGGCGGAAGGCCTTGCCCGACACGGTGACGTAGGCATAGGCCCGCCGCGTCATGCGCTGATAAATGTAAACGCCGCCGAGCGCGATCACCAACAGCAGCACGCCGTAGGCGCCCGCCGCGCCGTAATCCGACGGCACATAGGTCGTCTTGAAGAAAATCTCGGTGCTGAGCACGAAGGTCTTGATCGGCAGGCCGAGAACGAGCGGCACCTCGAAGGATTCGAGATTGTGAATGAAGACCAGGATGCAGGAGGCCAGCACGGCCGGGCGGATCATCGGCAAGGTGATGCGGCGGAAGGTGTAGACCAGCGACTTGCCGGAGGTGAAGGCCGCCTCTTCCAGCGCCGGATCCATCGATTTGAGCGCGGCGACGACGGTGAGGAAGACCAGCGGAAAGGCGTCGACGCCCTGGGCGAAGATCATGCCGCCCATGCTGTAGACGTTGAACAGCGGCTCGGTCGCGCCGGTCAGATTGCGCCACATGCCGTTGAGGATGCCGATCTTCGGACTGCCGAGGAACACCCAGGCGATGGCGGTCAGCAGGCCGGGAATGATGATGCGGATATAATTGAGGGTCGAGATCGTGCTGCGGAACGGCGCGTCGGTGCGCGCCACGACGATGGCGAGCGCAACGCCGATCACGGCCGACAGGATCGTCGAGCCGGTCGCGTAGATGATGGTATTGCCCATCGCCTGCCAGAATTCCGAGCCGCCCAGCGCGCCGGTATAGTTCGACAGGGTGAAGTCGAGATCGAGATAGGCGTCGTCGGTCGGCCGGCTGGTCTTGAAGCTGCCCCAAATCAGGAAGGCCAACGGCACGACGACCTGATAGATCAGGAAGCCGACGACCACCCACAGCGTGATGCGGCTGAAGTCGAAGCCGCGCTTTTCGCGGTCGCCCGACATTGGTGAACCCGGGGGACGTGTCGCCAGGCTCGGGGTCTCGGCCGTCATGCCTTGAATGTCCTTATGCTACGGTCTCTAAAAATAAACGACGTCACGCCGGCACCTTCGCCGGCGCCGCGGCGGGCTTCAGATGGCCCGCCAGCCAGCCGACCAGCGTGTCGGTCACGTCCCAGCCGTCGCCATGGCCCATATGGCCGCCGGGAAAGAAGCGCGCCGATTTCGGATGGCCGCGCTGCAGCAGCAGATAGTGATCGCTGATCGGAAAGACCGAATCGTCGACGCCGTTGACGCAGAGCAACGGCGCGCAGGGCTTGTCGAGCAGGCCCATGTCGAGCAGCGACAGCTTGGGCGCGTAAGCTAGCCATTCTTCGAAGGTGGCGCGGCCGAAGGCGCAGGCCAGCGTCTCGGCCAGTTCGAAGGGATATTCGCCGTGCGCCGCCTGATGAATCCACTCGCTGGTGAAGGCGAAATGCGCCGGGCCGCCGTGGTTGATCGCGGCGGCGAGGCGGTCCTTGTGGGTGTGGGCGAGCTTAGTCGCCCAATAACCGCCGGTGCTGCAGCCGACGACGGCGACGCGCTTGGCGTCGAGCGCCGGCTTGGCGGCGATCCAGTCGAAGATCGGATCCCACATGCGCTCGGCGTCTTCCGAGCCCGCCAGGGGCGCTTCGCCGACGCCCGGCATGTCGATCGACAAGGTCGCCATGCCGGCCTTGAGATAGCGTTCGACGCGGCGCTCCTCCTTGAAGGAATCGATGCCGCCCCAAATCATCACGACAGGGTATGGCGCGGCGGCCGCTTTCGGCAGCCGCAGATAGGCGACGATCTCGCGCCCCTCGCCCGGCTTGCCCTTGAAGGGAATGATGACGAGCTGCAGCGGCGAGGCGGCCAGGGCCTCGAGCGCGCGATAGCAGTCTTGCGATTTCTTATAGGCGAGCGTCTTGCCCGCCGAATTGGGCGCCGGATAGCGCGCCGCGCGGTAGAAGCCGTAGGCCATTTTCCAATTGGCCGCAGCGGCGGCCTTGTCGCCGCGCGCGCCGGCCTCGCGCGCCTTCGCCTCATAGGGCGCGGCGGCGGCGCTGAAGGCGGCCGCCCAGGCATCGCGGTCGGTCGACGTCAGCTGCGCGAGAATCTCGCGCACCGTCTCGTAGTCGATGTTGTCCATCGGATTGCGGGCATGCTTGGCGCGCGCGAGGAGAATCTCCCGCACCTCGCCATAAGGCCGCACGAACTTTTCCGGCACCGCCACCCCTCTCCAACGCTTCCCCAGACCGAACGGAACGGAGGCCCACCGCCGTTGCGGTGGACCTCCGGTATCGCTCGGCGCTTACTTCGAACGCACGAAGTAGCTGTTGAACTGCTTCGCCACTTCCGTGTAGTCGATCGACTTGGGCTCGACGACGAAGGTCTTCGGCTTGTACTCGTCAAGCCACTTGAGGACATGGTGGTCGCCGGTCTTGAGCACCGGCACGCGGCCCGCCATCGCCTGGGCCGCTTGACCGCGGTCCGAGATCAGCCAATGCAGCGCCAATTTGGCGGCATTCGGATGCTTCGCGCTCTTGATCGCGCCCCAATAGGAGGGGATGACGACGACCGGCTCGAACGGCGGCTTAATGATGTCGACCGGGGCGCCCTGCTTCTGGAAATCGACGATGCGATGACCATAGGCTTCGAGAGAGATCGGGAATTCGCCCGCCACCATCAGCTCCATGATGTGGGTCGCGCCTTCGCGCAGCACCACGTTCTGGGCCAGAGCCTTCATGAAAGGATCGGCCTTGGCGGCGCCCATGCTGTTCCACATGGCGGCGAACCATTCATAGCCTTCGATGTCGAGGGCGAGTTTGCCCTTCCACTTCGGCTGCAGCAGTTCGTCCCAGGACTTCGGCAGATCGGCCGGCTTGAGGATGTTGGTGTTGTAATCGACGAGCTTGACCAGCAGCGCGTCGGTCACCATGCCCGGCATGCTCTTGGGCGCCGGGAAGCGGTAACGCTCCTGCTGCGCTTTGTCGGTGCCGGTGTAGTGGAGAATGGCACCGGCTTCTTCGAGCTCGGCGACTTCGCTGGAGGCGTGGACCACGTCGGCCTTGTTGTCGCCGCTCTTGTATTCCAGCAGCACGCGCTCGAGGAAGTTGGCGGTGCGCACGCGCGTCGCCGACACCTTGATTTGCGGATAGTCCTTCATGAACTCGCGGAAGATCTTGTCGTAGGCGTCCTGCTGCGCCGTGCCATAGAAGGTCAGCGCGCCTTCCTTCTTCGCCGCCGCCACCAGTTCGGCGGTCGCGCCGGTCTGACCGGCCGGGCCGAGGTCCTGCGCCTGCGCGGCGCCGATGCCGACCGCCGACATCATGATCGCCGCCATCGCGCCGATGAAGCCACGCGACTTGCGCGGCATATGCGTCGTGAATCCGTTCATTAAAAGCCTCCTGAATCGTTTGTTTTTAAACTTTAGCGTTACGCGGTAGCTCGATCCCACACCGCGCCGTGGCGACGCGTCGTCTCTCCGTCAAACGGCAGCCGCCACGGGTTGGGCACGGCTCGGAGTCATCGCCGAGCCGTGGTCGTCGTCGCGCACGATGGCGCATTTCTCCGCCGGCAGGCGCAGCATCACGTCCTGTCCGACCTTCAGCGCGGCGATGCCGGGCATCTGCGCCGTCACTTCGTGACCGGCGAGATTGAGGATGCATTCGGTGAAGTTGCCGAGATAGGTGACGCTCTGCAGCTTGGCCGGCCAGGCGTTGCCCGGCTCGGCGAAGGCCGTCGCCGAGACCTGGACATGTTCGGGACGGATCATCACCAGCGGCGTGCTCGGCGAATGCTCCGCCGCGTTGTTCATCACGTCGATCGGGCCGACCGGCGAAGTCGCCTGCCAATGGCCGGGGCCGACGACGCGCAACGCGCCATCGACCGGCAGCACGTTGGCGGTGCCGATGAATTCCGCCGTGAAGCGAGCCTTCGGCCGCTCATAGAGCTCGGCCGGCGTGCCCATCTCGACGATGCGGCCCTTCGACATCACCACCACCAGATCGGAGATCGCCAGGGCTTCCTGCTGGTCGTGCGTGACATAGACCGTGGTGATGCCGAGACGCTGCTGCAGGGCGCGGATTTCCGAGCGCATGCTGACGCGCAGTTTGGCGTCGAGGTTGCACAGCGGCTCGTCGAGCAGCAACACTTCCGGCTCGGCCACCAGGGCGCGCGCCAGCGCGACGCGCTGTTGCTGGCCGCCGGACAGCTGCGGCGCCGGGCGCTTGGCATATTCGGCGAGGCCGACGAGATCGAGCGCGTTCTCGACGCGGCGGTTGACCTCCTCTTTCTTCAGGCCGGTGCCGTCGAGCGGAAAGGCGACGTTCTCGGCGACCGTCATATGCGGCCAAATGGCGTAGCTCTGGAAGACCATGCCGATGCGCCGGCGATAGGCCGGCAAGGCGATGCCTTGCGCGCTCGAGAACACGGTTTCGTTGCCGATCTGGATTGTGCCTTCATGGGGCTTTTCGAGGCCGGCGATGCAGCGCAGCGTCGTCGTCTTGCCGCAGCCGGACGGCCCGAGCAGCGTCACCAGCGTGCCGGGCTGAATGTCCAGCGAGACGTCGTTGATCGCCGCGACCTGCCCCCAGTCGGTCTGGAAGTACTTCTTGATATTCTGCAAGCGAACCATGCTGTTCCCACGAACTATAAATGAGGCCATCTCGAGCGAGCCGCCGGGCCGGAGTAAATGCAGCAGGGGATATTCGTGGCCTGTCGCGATGCCCCGGATGGCGCAAAGACGACAGCGGCAACGAATGGATGAGAAGACCGCCGGCTCTCGCCGCCCTAGCCCATTGTCTCGCGACATCGGCCATTGCCGATCTCGCGATATCTCCCCGACTTATTTACCCGGCTTGCGCGGGCTCTTTGGTCGGAGGCTATGCTGGAGCCAAAATTCCGTCAACGACTTAGGGCGAAACGCATTCGCTCGCAGTCTCAAGCATTTAGCTGCACAAAATAGATGCGGCGAGCCGACGAAATTATGAAACGTACGGAGGGATCGCGGCGCAGGGCACGAGCGCGACGCTCGCGCGAAGGTGGCGTCCCCACGGGGATTCGAACCCCGGTTCACGCCGTGAGAGGGCGTTGTCCTGGGCCTCTAGACGATGGGGACATCGCGGGCCGGAGGCGAGTGTGTAGCGGATGCCGGGCGGCCTTTCAAGCGCGCCGCGGCGGGGCCCGTCGAAAGGGCCCAAAAGCCCTTGAAAAGCCGGTTAGCCCTCGACGCCGGGGATGGCCAGTTCGAGCGGCTCGAAGGCCCGCCCGCTGCGCGATTCGGCGTAACGGAAGGCGACGATGGGTCCGACCAGGGGACCGATCACGCCCTCGTCGGGCAAGCCGCCAAGCACCGTCATGATCAGCCAGACCTGCCCCGGCTCCCAGGCGCGCGCCAGATCGGTCGCCGACGGCTGCGCCGGCTCATCCGGGTGCGAATGATAATGGCCGAGGATGCGCTGCGGCGTGCCGCGCGTCTTCTTCTGCCAGGCGAGGATCAAGGCCGGATCGACCTCGAAGGCGCGCGCGCCGCCGGCCGCGTCGAGGTTCGCGCTGCGCACGACCTCTTGCACCTCGAGATCGCCGTTCGCCGCCTCGCCGCCGATCAGCAGGCCGCAGCATTCGCTGGGATAGGCATCGAGCGCATGACGGCTGAGCGCCGCCTGCTGCGCATCGTCGATCAGCAGGCGGGTCATCGATTCATGCTGGGCGGCGTCATGCCGCGCCCGGTCTCGCTTTCGACCAGGCGCCAGCCGCCGAGCGCGGCGCCGGTCGCCGGATCGAGCAGCAGGATGCGCGTGACCTGCTCGGCGTCCTGCAATTCGAGAATGATGCGGCCGTCGGCGGCGCTGATCGAGACGATCTCGCTGCCCACCGGCACGGCGATGTCGCGCACCCCGAAGCTCGCCAGCGGTGCGCCGGAGCGGGACTCCGGGACGCCGCTCTGCGCCAGGCTGACCGCCGGCTTGTCCTGCGCGGCGATCGGCGCATCGGCATTGCGCCGCACGATGGTCACGGCGATGACGGCGATGCCGGCGACGATGAGGATCCCCATGCCGATGACGAGAGTCTTGAGCGCGTTCATGGTAGGGTCCACTCTCCGGGCGATTGTCCCAGCGCGCGACGGCGCGCCTTCAGCCACAAACGGCCGCGATAACATGACTGTGAAACTCGGCGATCAAACCGCCGTGACGATCAACGACTCGCTCGCCGGCGAGCGGCTCGACAAGGCCTTGAGCTTGGTGCTGGCCCGCGAAATCCCTGGATTTTCGCGCGTTCGCGCGCGCGCGTTGATCGAGGGCGGCATGGTCACGCTCGCGGCATCCGATGCCGCGTCAAGCCGGGCGACCATAACGGACGCCTCCTACAGGGTCAAACCCGGCCAATATTTCGCCATTATCCTGCCGGAACCTGAGGCTGCGTCTCCCGTCGCCCAGGCCATCCCCTTGGCCGTCGTTTATGAGGACGATCAGTTGCTCGTCATCGACAAGCCTCCCGGACTCGTCGTCCATCCCGCCGTCGGCAATCTCGACGGTACCTTGGTCAATGCGCTCCTGGCCCATTGCGGCGACAGCCTGTCGGGTATCGGCGGCGTCCGCCGGCCCGGCATCGTCCATCGCCTCGACAAGGACACCAGCGGCCTGATGGTGGTCGCCAAGACCGACGTGGCGCATCAGGGCCTCGCCGAGCAGTTCGCCGCTCACACGCTCGACCGCGCCTATCAAGCGGTGGTCTGGGGGGCGCCCAATCCGCCCGAGGGCGAGGTCGCCGCCGCCATCGGCCGCGACCCGAAACACCGCCAGCGCATGGCCGTGCTCGGCCCCAACGGCGGCGCCGGCAAGGACGCCCTCACCCGCTACCGCGTCCTCCAGAGCTTCACCGCCAATGCGCCGCCGGCCAAGGCGGGTATCGGCCGGACGATCACGCCTCGCCCCTTCGCCAGCCTGATCGAATGCCGCCTGGCGACCGGACGGACCCATCAGATTCGCGTCCACATGGCCTATATCGGCCATCCGGTCGTGGGCGATGGCACGTATCGACAGCCGGGGACGTTGTCCAAACGGCAGACCGGCTTTTTACCCCGGGCAACGCCGTCTAATCCGAGCTCTCGGCCATCCCCTTCGACGTCCGGCCCCCGACCGGAGGCCGCTGAAATCGCAGCAAAAACCTTGGGGCGACAAGCTCTCCACGCGTTTCGGATCGGCTTTATGCATCCCACGCGTCACGAAAAGTTGATCTTTGAGGCGGAATTACCAAGTGATCTCAATAAGTTGATATCTAGTTTAGAGGCTCTGTAAAAAAACCGGTATACAAGAGTAACTTGGTCAGGTATAAAGACCACCGTCGCAGGGGCAAAGGTGTCCCACGACATAAGTAGGAGCACCGTTCCATGGCAGCCACGTATCTTCCCGCGATCAGCCCCGAAGGAAACCTCACGCGCTATCTCCAGGAGATTCGCAAGTTTCCGATGCTGGAGCAGAATGAGGAATACATGCTCGCCAAAAGCTGGCGCGAGCATAACGACATGGATGCCGCCCATCGGCTGGTGACGAGCCATTTGCGCCTGGTCGCCAAGATCGCCATGGGCTATCGCGGCTATGGCTTGCCGCTCGGCGAACTGATCTCCGAGGGCAACGTCGGCATGATGCAGGCCGTCAAGCGCTTCGATCCCGAGCGCGGCTTCCGCCTGGCGACCTACGCCATGTGGTGGATCCGCGCCTCGATCCAGGAATACATCCTGCACAGCTGGTCGCTGGTGAAGATGGGCACGACGGCCGCGCAGAAGAAGCTGTTCTTCAACCTGCGCCGCCTGAAGGGCCAGATGCAGGCGATCGAGGACGGCGACCTGCCGCCGGAAACGGTGGAAGCCATCGCCAAGCGCCTCGACGTCAGCGAAGCCGACGTGATCAGCATGAACCGCCGCCTCGCCGCGCCGGACAACTCGCTCAACGCGCCGCTGCGCGGCGATGCCGAGGGCGGCGAATGGCAGGATTGGCTGGTCGACGATAGCGACAGCCAGGAGAAGGTTTTGGGCGAGCGCGAGGAGCTCAACCAGCGCCAGACCATGCTCTCGGCGGCGATGAAGGGGCTCAACAAGCGCGAGCGCCACATCCTCACCGAGCGCCGGCTCAAGGACGAGCCGACGACCCTGGAGGAGCTGAGCCAAAAGTACGGCATCTCGCGCGAGCGCGTGCGCCAGATAGAAGTGCGCGCCTTCGAGAAGCTGCAGAAGGCGATGAAGAACGCCGTGGTCGAACAGCGCATGGGCGAACAGCTCGCCAGTGCCTGACCTTCGACCGACCTGATACGCGAAGGGCCGCCCTCATTGAAAAATGCGGGCGGCCCTTTTGATTCCGGCTCCTAGATCAGCGGTTGGATCGGCGCCTTGGCGACGTCGTCGCCCCAATCCTCGATCAGCTTGCGCTGTTCTTTGCGCAAATGGGCGATGCGCCGCCCGGCGAACACGTCCATCAGAGCCCAGGCGACAGCCGGGAAGCTGAGATAGCAGAGCCAGCCTGCCGCCGCCGAGCCGTAGATCAGTAGCCACGACAGCGGCTCAAGCAGCACATGCATGGCCGCGATCATGTTGTGCCCGTCCTTCCACAGATCGAGCAAAAACGGCCAGCAGGCGGCGAAGTTGAGCGCGCCTACGGAGCGTGTCGCATAGCGTTGCGGCATCCGGTCGATCAGAAAGGCGCACATGGTTGGCAACATGCCGAAACAAAGCAAGACGGCGCTCGGCAAAGCGGCCATGAACAACGCGATGACGGCGACGCCCATGCTCAACTGCCGCAACAGCGACGGCCGCTTGACGCCCGGCCGCCCGAGAGCGGCGCGTTGCTTGAGCGCCCGGCGGACGGCAGTCCGTCCGACCGGTTTCTTCGGACCGCTCGGCTTGCGCGGCGGCGGTCTGCCGATGCGGAGTGGCGCGGCCATGCTCAGACCCTCGCCAAGGTAAGCAACGCGACGACGGCGCCACCCACCGCTGCAGTGAAGAGCGCGGCCATGCGGTAGCCCATCTCGCGGGCGCGGCGCGGATTGCTCGCGCCACCGCTTTCGAGAAAGGCGATTTCCGTTTCCGCCTTGCTGTATCTCAGGGCGGCTTCGGCGAATCCGGCCTCGTCCTGTTTACGCAGATCGCCGTTGAGCAGGAAATTATAGAGCCCGACGATACTGCCGGCATTCATCACGCGCGGAAGCTCGGCCTCGGCCCGCTTGCGCGCCGAGCGATGATGGTAATTGCCGAGCACCGCCTCGGCGCTGCTCATGATCCAGCGCGTCAATTCCGGCAGCGATTCCGGGCCGTGGCGCCATTGCAGGGCGGCGAACAGGGATAAGATCCCCATCGCAGCTTCCATGGAACTTCCGCGGTTGCCGACCATGGCCAGCGCTTGGCTGAGATCGCCCTGGGCGCGCGCCGCGACGAAAGCCGCGAGATGCCGGTCGAAGGGGAACGCTTCGGTCATGCCCTTGGCGACTTTTTCCAAAGCCGGCAGCAACTCGGCGATGTCGATCACGCATTCGCGCTCGACCAGGGGACTGAGGCAGTGCTGGCCCGGATTCATCTCGTATAGGCAGCGCTCGTAGCCGAAACCCGGACGCGGATCGCGCAGGAAGCCGTTGAGCTTGCGGAACTGCAAGACGAGATTGTTCGCCTCGCGATCTCCCGCGTGCTGCATGTCGAGCCAGAAGATCGGCAAGCCACCGCGCACGATCTCGCTGAAATCCTGCAGCGCGTTGGGATCGTTGAAATGAGCGGCCAGGTAAGCCCCGACCCCGTCCGTCATGGCGGCGAACGTCTTGTAGCGGAGCGGTCCGTCAGGATCGAGGGCCAGCGTCAGTCGCGCGTTGAGCATGGCGCGGGCCGACGATTCGCCGGACATGCCGGCGCCGCTGAAGCGGTTGTCGAAGGCGCTTTCGACCGCTTCGCGGCGGCGCTGGTCGCCGAGGCTGCGTTCGATCCAGCTGCCGAGCTCGACCTTGCGATCGCTCATCGCGGCCGACCGCCAGTTTTGCGTCAATGCGAAGGCCAGGCTGCGGCAAGTGTAGAAGTTCTGGCCTTCGAAGGGCAGAGGCCGCATGGCGCGGTCATTATGATTGATCTGCACCGGCTTGAGGCGACGCTCGCTGACCCAGCCCTGCAACGCGGCCAAGTCCCAGCGCTGCACCGGATCGTCCTGGAGCATGCCGCGCAGCGGCTCGCGCATCGCCGTGGGGATCGGCGCGCGCGATACCAGCGTCGTGAACGAGCCCTGCGCCAGCTTGGCCGCCAACAGCTCCTTGTCGCTGAGATGCGGCACCGGATTGCGCCCGAGCAGCATGTAGAGCAGCGTGACGCCGAGGGCATAGATATCATTGCCGCGCATGCCGGTACCGCGGCCGGCGGGATGCGCCATCGCGGCCTCGATGGTTTCGAACAGCGACGGCTGGAAAAAGGCCGGCGGCGCCATGACGCATTCGCCGAGCATGCAGCTTTGCCGCGTGGCGTCGGTATAGAACATGTTGGTCGGACGGATGGCGCGATGCACCACGCCGATGACGCTGAGATAGCCGAGCGCCGCAATGGACGGCGCCAATATGCTGCGGACCGACTGCAACTCGCCCATCGGCTGCACAGGACTCGTCAGGCT
The DNA here is from genome assembly GCA_945861615.1 of Rhizobium sp. Q54. GTDB lineage: Bacteria > Pseudomonadota > Alphaproteobacteria > SMXQ01 > SMXQ01 > CAMAVH01. Next base: position 11,234 of record CAMAVH010000008.1, read on the forward strand.
ATCCATCAGGCGGGCGCCGCCCGGCCGCTCGAAAATGACGACGCGGCGGCGGCGGTTGTCGCGCGGCCACCAGACATAACCGCTATCGACTAGACGCATCAACGCGGTCGAACGAACGTCGGACAGGGTGCCGATGACATCGTCGCGGCACAGCACCTGGCCGTCGCTGACCAGGGCGAAAAGCCCTTCATTGCCGTTGACCAGATCGGTGACGGCATAGGCGCGCGCCGACGGCGAATCGCAGGCATCGATCGGCGCGTCGGACCAAATCTGGAAACGATCCTTCAGACGCACGCCGGATCCGGCGGCGGCCGTTTGGGCCGCTCCGTTCGTTGCCTCTTGGTCGCGTTGCAGAGCCTGCGTGTTCATGCCTTACCCGAATCGCGCGGACGGAGTCCTGTCCCGGGCGGTCAGCCTAGGCAGCGAAGGGCAAAGGCTTCGTTAACAAAGCCGGGAAATGATCGGGAATCGGGCCCTGGCGACGGTTTTCGGCCGGCCGGTCCCTCTCCTTTTGAGGGGGATATGCCGACCCGCTATCGACCGGACGGCGCTCAGTCCGCGAACGGATCGTGCACCAGCACCGTGTCGTCGCGCTCCGGGCTGGTCGAGAACAGCGCCACCGGCGCCTCGATCAGCTCCTCGACGCGGCGGATGTATTTGATCGCGCTGGCGGGCAGCTGCGCCCAGGAGCGCGCGCCGCGCGTCGAATCCGACCAGCCTTCGAGCGTCTCGTAAATCGGCTCGATGCCGGCTTGCACGTCGAGCGCCGGCGGGAAGTGATGCAGCGTCTCGCCCTTGTAGCGATAGCCGGTGCAGACTTTGAGTTCTTTCAGGCCGTCGAACACATCGAGCTTGGTGAGCGCGATGCCGTTGATGCCGCCGACCTTGATCGCCTGGCGGACCATCACGGCATCGAACCAGCCGCAGCGGCGCTTGCGCCCGGTGACGGTGCCGAATTCATGGCCGCGCTGGCCGATCAGTTCGCCGATCTCGTCGTGCAACTCGGAGGGGAACGGCCCGGAGCCGACGCGCGTGGTGTAGGCCTTAGTGATGCCGAGCACATAAGACAACGCGCCAGGACCCATGCCGGACCCGACCGCCGCCTGGCCCGCCAAGGTGTTCGACGAGGTGACGAACGGATAGGTACCGTGGTCGACGTCGAGCATCGCGCCTTGCGCGCCTTCGAACAGGATGCGCTTGCCGGCACGCCGCACTTCGTCGAGCTTTTCCCACACGACGGCGGCGTAAGGCAGGATCTTCGGCGCGACCTCCATCAACTGGGCGATCAGCTCGTCGCGGTTCACTTCGGCGACGCCAAGGCCGCGCAGCAGCGCGTTGTGATGCAACAGGGCGTCATCGACCTTGGCGGCGAGAATCTCGGCATTGCGCAGATCGCAGACGCGGATAGCGCGGCGCGCCACCTTGTCCTCGTAGGCCGGGCCAATGCCGCGGCCCGTGGTGCCGATCTTGCCCTTGCCGCGCGCTTCCTCGCGCACCTTGTCGATATGCGAGTGCAGCGGCAGGATCAACGCGGCGTTCTCGGCCAGCATCAGGTTCTGCGGCGAGATGGCGACGCCTTGGCCGCGCAGAATCTCGATTTCCTTGAGCAGCGCCCAGGGATCGACGACGACGCCGTTGCCGATGATCGACAGCTTGCCAGGGCGCACGATGCCCGACGGCAGCAGGCTCAGCTTGTAGGTGATGTTGCCGATGACGAGCGTATGGCCGGCATTATGGCCGCCCTGAAAACGCACCACGACCTCGGCGCGCTCCGACAGCCAATCGACGATCTTGCCTTTGCCCTCGTCGCCCCACTGGGCGCCGACCACGACCACATTCGCCATAACCGCTCCGTCTTGATTTAGTCGATGAGCGCGGGTTTGCCCGCGACCAGGAGGTGGCTGCAGCCGAGCTTGCGCGCGGCCGCCTTCGCATCCGCATCGGCGGCGAGCGCCGCCACCGTCGTCCAGCCGTCGGCGCGCAGGCGCTGGCCATCGGCCGGCGCCGTGCCGTGCGGCAGATAAAGCTTCTTCGCCGGCCGGGGACCGGCCATCGCCTGCAGCACCGTGTCCATGAACAAGGTGAAGCCGGTGGCGGGTTCGCCGCCATGGCCTTCAAGGGATCCATTGGCGCCGGCCATATAGCGGCCGCCGCGTCCCAGTTCGCCGCGCACGTTCAAGGCGAACATCACGAAGCTGACGCCGCTGTGATATTCGAAGCCCCGATTTTCCACCGGATCGATGGTGAGCTTAAGATCGGGCGCGGCAGCGCCGATCAAGCCGACCACCTCGGCGAGACGCGCCACTTCGCGGGCGGCGGCCTCGGGCAATTTCAAAGCGCTCAACGTCGCCAGCGTCTTGCGCGCCGGACCGGCGGCAGCGAGCAGCGCGCCCAGCAGCTCGGCGGCCGCGCCGCCTTGCGCGGCGACGCCGGCGGCATCCTTGCGATCGAGCGCTGCGCGCAGCTTGCCCATCTGCGCCTCCGGCACGGCGAGCGCCTGGCACACGGCCGGCACCAGCGTCGGCAAATTCAAATCGACCGACAGGCCGCGAACGCCAACGCCGGTGAGGGCCTGGGCGGCGAGCGCGACGATCTCCGCGTCAGCGGCGGCGCCGGCGGCGCCGATCAATTCGCAGCCGGCCTGCCCGACCTGGCGCTGGGGCCGCAACTGGCTGCCGCTGACCTGCAGCACCTGGCCCGAATAGCACAGGCGCAGAGGGCGCGGCGCATGGCCGAGGCGCGAGGTGGCGATGCGGGCGATCTGCAAGGTCATGTCGGCGCGCAGCGCCAACATGCGGTGGGAGATCGGATCCATCAGGCGGAAGGTCTGGCCGGCCATCGACGCGCCAGCGCCGCCGAGCAGCGTTTCCTCGAATTCCAAGAGCGGCGGCTTGACCCGCTCATAGCCTTGCGCGGCGAAGGCGGCGATCAGGCTTTCCACCGTCGCGGCCTCATGGGCCGCGTCGGGGGGCAAGAGATCGCTCATCCCCGGCGGCAGCAGCGCCCGTTCACCGTTCTCCATGCTCGTCGGACCAGAACTCAAGCTATTGTTTTTCAATGAGAATTTTTCCGGCCTGGACCGGCGGGCGCGTGCGCCGCGTCCCGGGTTTGGTAGCCGGATTCGGCGGCCACGGCAACGAAATTACGTGGCCCGGGCCGGGCGGCCCATGGCGGGGAATTCAGGGGAGCCGGCGCAGCCGCGCGGGCGGCAGGCTGACCGTAACGTGGGTGCCCTGCCCGAGACCGCTCTGCAGCGTCACTTTGCCCTGATGCAGATCGATCAGCGCTTTGACCAAGGCCATGCCGAGGCCGGTGCCCTCGTATTTGCGCGCCAGCGAGCCGTCGGCCTGCTCGAACGGGGTGAAGACCTTGTCCATATCGTCGGGCGCGATCCCGATTCCGGTATCCTTGACGAACAGCTCCAGCGCGCCATGTTCGTCCACAGCCGCGCCGAGGCTGACAGCGCCGCCCGGCTCGGTGAACTTGATGGCGTTCGACAGCAGGTTCAGCAACACCTGGCGCAAGCGGCGGCGATCGGCGTTCACGCCGATCTTGGCCATCTCAGGCGCGATATCGACCGTAAAGCCGAGCGACTTGCTGCTCGCCGTGCTCGCCATCAGCCGCGCCGTGCTGCGCAAAAAGTCGGCGACATGAATATCTTCCTGCTCGAGCTCGATCTTGCCGGCGTCGGCTTTCGACAGATCGAGGATGTCGTTGATGACGTCGAGCAGGTGGCTGCCCGAGCCCCGGATGTCCTCGAGATATTCGCTCTGCTGCGGCGTCAGCGGGCCGCTGGTGCCGGCGGCGAGCAGTTCGGCAAAACCGATGACGGCATTCAACGGCGTGCGCAGCTCATGGCTCATGTTGGCGAGGAAATTCGCCTTGGCGCGTGCCGCGCTAAGGGCTTCGTCGCGCGCATGCTCGAGATTGAGCGCAAGCTCCGACAGTTCATGCGTGCGCCGCTCAAGCTGGCCGCGCGTCTCGCGCAAGGCGCGGATGCTTTCCTGCAGCGATTCTTCCTTGGTTTTGAGGTCGGTGGCGTCGATATGGACGCCGACGAGCCAACCGCCGACCATCACGCGCTCGCGAATCTGCAGCCAGCGACCGTCGCGGTTCTGTTGCTCGACGATGCGCTCGTCGGTGGCGCGGCGCTGCAGGCGCGTGGCGATGAAGGCGTCTTCTTCGGCGTGGCTAAGGCCGAGGTAGCCGTTGCGCAGCTCCTCGCGCAGCATGTCCTCGAAACGCGTGCCCGGCCGCGCCAGCTCTTCCGGCACGCCATAGAATTCGCAATAGCGCTTGTTGCAGAACACCAGGCGGTCGTCGGCATCGAACAGCACGAGACCGGCGACCATTTCCTCCAGCGCCTGATCGAGCGCATCGCGCTGGCGCGCCTCGCGTTCATGCTGGCGGCGGATCGCCGTGACATCCGAGAGGCTGGCGATGAAGCCGCCGGCTTCGCCGCCCGTGACGGGGGCGCAATCGATCAGCACCAGGCGCGAGTCCCCATCGCGCCGTGACAGCGGCACTTCGATACGAAAGGAGGCGGATTTGCCGGCGCGCAGCTGCTTGAGCAGCATCTCGTGGCGCAGGCGGGCGCCGGGCTCGATCAGATCGCGGTAATCGAGAAGATCGGCATCCTTGGCGTCGCCATGGCCGCCGCGGGCGCCGACCAGCAGGCAATAGGCGTCATTGGCATAGGCGATGCGCAACTCGTCATCGAACAGCACCAGGGCGACAGGGGCCGCCGCCAAGAGGGCCGCGCTTTGCGCCAAAGCGGCGGGCGCCTGGGTCAAGACCGCCGGAGGCGGGCTCTCACCCTCCGGCAACGTGAGTGCTGGACCAGCATCGCGGCGCGGTTTCGACACGTTCGGCATCCCCCGAAGCCATCAGTGACAAGCAACAATGGCTTAAGGTTAAAGCTTTGTCGTCAAAAATTAATTAACAAAATCAGCTGCTCAACCCAAAGTTGCAATTGCAACGGCCAAGAAAAAGGGCCCGATCGCTCGGGCCCTTTGCATCTTGCTCAGAACTGAACGGCGTTGCTGCTCAGAAATTGAGCGACTGGACCTGCACCACGTTGGGGATGGCGCGGACCTTTTCGACGATCACGTCGGTCACCGGCGAGTCGAGCTTGATGAGCGCCACCGCGTCGCCGCCCGAGGCCGTGCGGCCGAGGTGGAAGGTCGCGATGTTGGCATTGGCCTCGGCCAGGGTGCGGCCGAGATTGCCGATGAAGCCCGGCTTGTCCTTGTTGGTGACGTAGAGCCTGTTCGCGCCGAGCTCGGCTTCGACCGAGATGCCGTTGACCTCGACGAGGCGCGGCTTGTCGCCGCCGAACAGCGTACCGGCGACCGTGCGCTTGCTGTTCTCGGTCTCGACCGTGAGACGGATCAGCGACTGGTAGTCGCTGGCGCGCTCATGCTTGGCCTCGGCGACGGCGATGTTCCGTTCGCGTGCGATGACCGGCGCGTTGACCATGTTCACCGTCTCGGTCTGCGGCGACAGCAGGCCTTTGAGGATGACGGCGGTGAGCGGACGGGTGTTCAACTCGGCGACATGGCCGTCGTAATCGATGGTGACGGACTTGATGCCGGTTCGGATCAACTGGCCGATCAGGCTGCCGAGCTGTTCGGACAGGGCCATGTAGGGCATCAGCTTCGGCGCATCTTCCGCCGACACCGACGGCATGTTGAGCGCGTTGACGACGGCGCCGGTCAGCAGGAAGTCGGAGATTTGCTCCGCCACCTGGATGGCGACGTTTTCCTGCGCCTCGTTGGTCGAGGCGCCGAGGTGCGGCGTGGCGACGACGCGTTCGTCGCCGAAGAAGACGCTTTCCTTGGCCGGCTCGACCGGGAATACGTCGAGCGCCAGGCCGCCGATCTGGCCCGAATCCAGCGCCGCTTTGACCTCCTCCTCGACGATCAGCTCGCCGCGCGCGCAATTGATGACGCGCACGCCCTTCTTCATCTTGGCGATGTTCTTGGCGTTGAGAATGCCGCGCGTCGAATCGGTCAGCGGCACGTGCAGGGTGATGAAATCGGCGCGCTTGAACAGGTCATCGAGTTCGACCTTTTCGACGCCGAGATCCTTGGCGCGCTCCGGCGTCAAGTACGGATCATAGGCGACGACCTTCATATGCAGACCGAGCGCGCGGTCGGCGACGATCGAACCGATATTACCGCAGCCGATGACGCCGAGCGTCTTGGCGAACAGTTCGACGCCCATGAAGCGATTCTTTTCCCACTTGCCGGCCTGGGTCGAGGCGTTGGCGGCGGGCAGATCGCGCGCCAGCGCGAACATCATGGCGATGGCGTGCTCTGCGGTGGTGATCGAATTGCCGAACGGCGTGTTCATCACAATGATGCCGCCGGCGGTCGCCTTCGGCACGTCGATGTTGTCGACGCCGATGCCAGCGCGGCCGACGACCTTCAGGCGCTTGGCCGCCTCGATCACCTTGGCGGTGACTTTGGTGGCGGAGCGCACGGCGAGGCCGTCGTAGTTGCCGATGACGGCGAGCAGTTCGTCGGCCTTCATGCCCGGCTTGTAATCGACGTCGATGCCGCGATTTTTAAAAATTTCGACGGCCTGCAGGCTGAGGTCGTCGGAGATGAGAACTTTAGGCTTGGACATGGTGAGTCCTTCCGGATGTCGGAGAATGTCGGGGAAAAGCGCTGCGAAAAGCGGGCGAGATGCTCCGGCTTACGCCGGAGCGAACTCGGCCTTGGCCTGTTCGAAGGCCCAATCGAGCCAGGGGAACAGCGCCTCGAGATCGGCGGTTTCGATCGTCGCGCCGGCCCAGATGCGCAAGCCTGGCGGCGCGTCGCGATAGCCGTCGATGTCGAAGGCGACGCCTTCCTTCTCGAGCAGGGCGACGATGCGCTTGGGCACGGCCGCCTGCTTCTCGGCGTCGAGCGCCGCGACCCAGGGGGCCGTGATCTTGAGACAGACCGAGGTGCAGGAGCGGATGGCGGGATCTTCGGCGAGGAAGCCGACCCAAGGGGTGCGATCGACCCACTTGGCCATGGCGGCGAGGTTGCCCTCGCTGCGGGCGATCAGGCCCTTGAGGCCGCCGACCTTCTCGGACCAGTTCAGCGCGGCGATCTGGTCTTCGACGGCGATCATGGAGGGCGTGTTGATGGTGTCGCCCTTGAAGATGCCTTCGGCAAGCTTGTCGCCGGCCTTCATGCGGAAAATCTTCGGCATCGGCCAAGGCGGATTGTAGCTGAGGATGCGCTCGACCGCGCGCGGGCTAAGCACGATCATGCCGTGCGCCGCCTCGCCGCCGAGGACCTTCTGCCAGGACCAGGTGACGACGTCGAGCTTGGCCCACGGCAGGTCCATGGCGAACACCGCCGAGGTGGCGTCGCAGATTGTCAGGCCCTTGCGGTCGGCCGCGATCCAGTCGCCGTTGGGCACGCGCACGCCGGAGGTGGTGCCGTTCCAGGTGAAGACGATGTCGTGATCGGGGCTCGTCGCGGCGAGATCGGCGATCTTGCCGTAGTCGGCCTTCAGGGACTTCACGTCCTTGAGCTTCAATTCTTTGGTGATGTCGCCGACCCAGCCGGCGCCGAAGCTTTCCCAGGCCAGCACATCGACGGGCAGCGGCCCGAGCATCGACCAGAGCGCCATCTCGACAGCGCCGGTGTCGGACGCCGGGACGATGCCGATGCGATAGTCGGCGGGGATACCGAGGATTTTGCGGCTTTGGTCGATGACCTGGGCCAGCTTCGCCTTGCCGTCTTTCGAGCGGTGCGAGCGGCCAACGCAGGCATCAGCGAGTGCCTGGACGGTCCAACCGGGGAATTTTGCGCAGGGGCCCGAGGAGAAATCGGGATTGGCGGGCCGAGTGGTCGGCTTCATATGGCTATTCCTCACAGAATAGTTGCACCCCGTTGGGGGGGTGTGTCCCGCCGCGGAAACTAATAGGGTCGCCCGACCCCGTCAACGACCATCGGATGACTCGGCACAGGGCAGCCCTGCGCCCGGCGCAGGCCTCCATAAATCGCGAAAAACCGGCTTTATTCGTATCTGAGGGCTTCGATGGGGTCGAGTTTGGCGGCGCGGCGGGCCGGATAGAAGCCGAAGAAAACGCCGATGAAGGCGGAAAAGGCCACGGCGATAACGATGGCCTGCGGCTGAATCAGCATCGGCCAATTGGCGATCTCGGCGATCAGGATGGAGCCGCCGAGCCCGAGGGTCACACCGATGATGCCGCCGATCAGCGACAGCATCACCGCTTCCATGACGAATTGCGTGAGGATATCGCGGCCGCGCGCGCCGATCGCCATGCGCAGGCCGATCTCGCGCGTGCGCTCGGTCACCGTCACCAGCATGATGTTCATGATGCCGATGCCGCCGACGATCAGCGACACGCCCGCCACAGCGGCAAGCAGCAAAGTCATAACGCGCGAAGATTCGGCGCGCGTCTCCATGATCTGCGACAGGTTGCGGATGGTAAAGTCGTCGGTCTGCGTGCCGCGCAGGCGGTGGCGCTGGCGCAGAAGATCGCGCGAGTCGCGCTCCGCCTCCTCCATCAGGCTGGCGTCGCTGACCTTGATCGCGATGGCATGGACGAGGTTTCCGCGCAATTGGCGGTCGCCCAGCACGCGCTTCTTGGCCGTCGACAGCGGGATGACGACGGTGTCGTCCTGGTCGCCGCCGTTGCCCGTTTCGCCCTTGCGCGCCAGGACGCCGATGACTTCGAGCGGCACGTTCTGCAGGCGCACCATCTGGCCGACCGGATCGCCGCCGGAAAACAGATTTTCCGCCACGGTCGCGCCGAGCAGCACCACCTTGCCGGCGCCGGCCACCTCTTCCTGCGAGAACAGGCGGCCGATCTCGACGTCCCATTCGCGCGCGTCGAAGAACTCCAGGGTCACGCCCTGGATCGACGTCGCCCAGTTGACGTTGCCCGAGACGACCTGGCCCGCCCCGCGCACGGTCGGCGCCGCCGCCAACACGATCGTCGACAGCTCGCGCTGGAGGGCCTCGGCATCGTCTTCGGTCAGGGTAAAGCGCGTGCCGGTGCCGAGCCGCACGCCGCCTTGCGTGACGCTGCCCGGCGTCACCATCAACAGGTTGGAGCCGAGGCTCTTGATCAGTTCGGAGACGCGCGATTCGGCGCCGGCGCCGATGGCGACCATGGCGATAACCGCGCCGACGCCGATCACGATGCCGAGCGTGGTGAGCGCGCTGCGCAGCACGTTCACTTTGAGCGACTGGAGCGCCGAGATGAGCGAGTCCATATAGGTCATGCGCGCATCCCTATTCCGCCGCCTGCGCGGTCATGCGCGCCAGAACGTCGGCGGCGCGCAGCGGCGCCGCGTTGCGGCTGTCGGAGATGACATGGCCATCGCGCATCCGCACGACGCGATGGGCGTACTCGGCCACTTCCGGATCATGCGTGACGATCAGGATGGTGATGCCCTCGTCGTTCAGGCGCTGAAACAGGGCCATGATCTCGACGCCGGTACGGCTGTCGAGCGCGCCGGTCGGCTCGTCGGCGAGCAGCAGCAAGGGGTCATTGACCAGGGCGCGGGCGATGGCGACGCGCTGCTGCTGGCCGCCGGACAATTGGGTCGGCCGGTGATGGCCGCGCTCGGCGAGCCCGACGAGCCCCAGCATCTTGACGGCCTTGGCGCGACGCTCGCCGCGCGGCACCCGGCCGTACATCAGCGGCAGCTCGACGTTCTCTTCGGCGGTCAGACGGGCCAGCAGATTGAAGGATTGAAAGACGAAGCCGATCTTGCGATTGCGCACGTCGGCCAAGGCGTCTGTCGGCAGACGCGAGACATCCTCGCCGTCGAACAGCAGGCGGCCTGAGGTCGGGCTGTCGAGGCAGCCGACCAGGTTCATGAAGGTGGATTTGCCAGAGCCGCTCGGGCCCATGACGGCGGTGAATTCGCCTTGGGCGATCGTCAGATCGAGCGGCGTCAGTGCATGCACCACGCCGCCGCCGACATGATAGTCCTTGGTCAGCGATTCGGTCTGAATGAGCGGCGCGCTCATCCCAATGCCCTAGAAGCCAACGCGCGGCAGAGCGCTGGTCGTCGCCTTGGCGCCGAAATTCATGCCCACGATGATGTCCTGGCCTTCCTTCAGATCGCCGCGCAGCAATTCGGTGAAGCCGCCATCGGTCACGCCGGTGACGACGGGGACCGCCTTGGGCTTGCCGCCCTCCATCACCCAGACCTGACCGCGCCGCGTCACCGCGGCATCGGCGCGCGCCGCGCGGGCCTCCTGCAGTTTAGTCAATTGAACCGGCGTCAGGATCGCCGCCACGGCGGTATCGAACTGCCCGCGTAGGCGCTGCGCGTTGGCCCGCAAGGCGCTGTTCGCATCGCCGGCGGAGCCGGCGCCCAGTCCGGCACCAGGCCCGCCGCCGGCCTGCGGGCGCGCTTGCTGGCGTTGCGCGGCGAGACGTTCGCGCGATTCGGCGACGAGCGCCTTCACCTGCTGCTGCTGGTCGGCGGTGAGATCGAGCAGACGGGTCAATTGCGCGACGGTGTCGGCTTCGTTGGCCGGCCCCTCGCCGGCCCGCGCGGCCACGCGCTGCGGACCCGCGCCCGCCGCCGCCACCGGCGCCGACTCCTCGGCGGGTTCGCCCAAAGGCGTCGGCGCGACGCCGACCGGGCGGAAGCGCAAGGCCGCATTGGGAATTTTCAGCACATTGGCGCGCTCGTCGATGACGATCCGCACATTGGCGGTCAGGCCGGGCAAGAGGCGCAAGTCGTCATTGTCGGCCGAGACGAGCACGCTGTAGGTGACGACGTTCTGAATCGTCGTCGCCGCCTTGCGGATTTGCGACACGGCGCCGATGAAGGTGCGGCCTTGGAAGGAATCGACGGTGAAGCTGGCGCGCTGGCCTTGGCGGATCCGCCCGACATCGGCTTCGTCGACCCGCACTTCGACCTGCATCTTGTGCAGGTCCTGGGCGATCTTGAACAGCACCGGCGCCGACATCGTCGCCGCCACCGTCTGGCCGACGTCGACGTCGCGGCTGATCACCGTGCCGTCCACCGGCGCGCGGATGTAGGTGCGATCCAGATCAATCCGCGCCGCGTTGACCACGGCCTCCTGCTTCATGACCATGGCTTCGGCATTCTCGACCTGGGCTTGCGCCATGCCGAGTTCCGCCTGGGCCGTGTCGTAGGCCGACTGCGATTTTTCCAGCGTGGCGGCGGCGGCGTAGCCTTCCTTCGACAGCGCGCGCTGGCGGGTCAGATCTTTCTCGGTATTGGAGAGGCTGGCGCGCGACTTCATCACCGAGGCTTGCTGCGTCTTCACGCTGGCCTTGGCGAGCGCGAGATCGGCCTCGGCCTGCTTGAGCCGCGCCTCGAAGGTCGCCGGATCGAGACGAGCGATGAGCTGACCCTGGCGCACTTCGGAATTGAAATCGACGAGCATCTCCTTCACCAGGCCGGAGATCTGGCTGCCGACCTGGACGGTCACGACGGCGGCCAAGGTGCCACTGGCGGAAACGCCGCTGACGATGGCGCCGCGTTCGATCTTGGCCATGCGATAGGTCGGCGCGTCGCCGCCGCGCGACAGGGCGAAATAGACCGCGCCGCCGGCCAGCAGGCCGATCACCGGAATCGCGACCAGAAGTTTACGCATCGAATATTGCGCCTTTCGCACCCGCCGGAGCCTCGCCGATCGAAGAACCGGGGGCCGCTTGGGCGAAACTCTCTCATAGATGCCGGCCGCTTGCCACGGCGGCAAGCGACGGAGCGCCTTTAAGGATGAACGTCCAAGCCAGGTTTTACCGTCGCATCACGGCGAAATTTTGGCGGATTTCCAGGCCATCGAGGGCTTAGCCCTTGAACGGGCGGACCGTGTGGCCGTGGTTCAAAGGTCCGTGACCTTGGCCCAAGCCGGGCGCGGTCTTGATCGCCTGGAGCACATAGGCCCGGGCGCGGCGTACGGCGGCGACCAGACCCAGCTCCTGGGCGATGCCGACGGCGATGGCCGAGGCCAGGGTGCAGCCGGTGCCGTGGGTATGGCGGCTGTCGATGCGCTTGCTGCGGAAGATCTCGACGCGCGGCTCGCCTTCGACCAGTTCGGCGAGCAGGTCGGTGACCATCGGGCCCTCGCGGTGGCCGCCCTTCACCAGGACGGCGCGCGGCCCCATCTGCAAGAGGGCGAGCGCGGCGGCCCGCATGTCCTCGACGCTGACGATCCGGCGGCCGGTGAGCGCCTCCGCCTCGGGAATGTTCGGCGTCAGCACGGCGGCGCGCGGCAGCAGGCGGCGCTTCAGCACATCGACGGCGGCGACGTCGAGCAGCGACGAGCCGCCCTTGGCGACCATCACCGGATCGACGACGAGGGGAATCAGCGGGCCATGGCGCTCGAGCGCGCCCACCACGGTCTCGATCACCTCGGCGTTGTGCAGCATGCCGGTCTTGATGGTGTCGGCGCCGATGTCGCCGAGCGCCAGTTCGATCTGGCGGGCGATGAAGGCGAGCTCGACGCCTTCGATGGCGTGAACGCCGGTGGTGTCCTGCGCGGTGAGCGCCGTGATCGCGGTCGCGCCATAGCCGCCGAGCGCGGTGACGGTCTTGAGATCGGCCTGGATGCCGGCGCCGCCGCCCGAATCCGAGCCGGCGATGATGAGAACGCGGCCCTTCATGGATTATGCAGCCGCCCCGGCGACGCGGGCCACAGCGGCGACGATGTCGTCGACGACGCGGCCGATCATCGCCTCGTCCTTGCCTTCGGCCATGACGCGGATCAGCGGCTCGGTACCCGACTTGCGGATCAGCAGCCGGCCGTTGCCGGCGAGCTTGGCCTCGCCGTCGCGGATGGCGCGCTTGACCGTGTCGTCTTCCAAGGGCTGACCACCGCTAAAACGCACGTTCTTCAACAACTGCGGATAGGGCTTGAACAGACGCGCCACCTGGCTCGCCGGCTTGGCCGCCTCGCGGCAGGCGGCCAGCACCTGCAGGGCGGCGATCAGGCCGTCGCCGGTGGTGGCGAAATCGCCGAGGATGATATGGCCCGATTGCTCGCCGCCGACGTTGAAGCCGGCCTCGCGCATGCGCTCGACGACATAGCGGTCGCCGACCTGGGTGCGCTCCAGCGTCATGCCGAGGCTGGCGAGATGCTTTTCCAGGCCGAGGTTCGACATCACGGTGGCGACCACGGTGTTACCGGCGAGCTTGCCGGCGCGGTGCAGATTGCCGGCCACCAGGGCCATCAACTGGTCGCCGTCGAGCAATTGGCCCTTCTCGTCGCAGGCGACCAGCCGATCGGCGTCGCCGTCGAGCGCCAGGCCGAGGTCGGCCTTGTGCGCCACGACTTCCTTCATCATCGCCTGCGGATAGGTCGAACCGCAGTCCTTGTTGATATTGAAGCCGTCCGGCGCGACGCCGAGCGCGATGACCTCGGCGCCCAGTTCGCGCAGCACGGTGGGCGCCACCTTGTAGGCGGCGCCATGGGCGCAATCGACGACGATCTTCATGCCGTCGAGCGTCAGGCCCTTGGGGAAGGTGTTCTTGACGAATTCGATGTAGCGACCGACGGCGTCTTCCAGGCGCACCGCGCGGCCGAGCTTGTTCGGCGCGGCGACCAGGGTCGCGATGTCGCCCGACATGCGCGCCTCGATGCGCGCCTCGACTTCGTCGGACAGCTTGAAGCCGTCCGGCCCGAACAATTTGATGCCGTTGTCCTCGAAGGGATTGTGCGACGCCGAGATCATCACGCCGAGATCGCAGCGCAAAGACCGCGTCAACATGGCGACGGCGGGGGTGGGCAGCGGGCCGACCAGGGTCACGTCCATGCCGACCGAGATGAAGCCGGCGGTGAGCGCCGGCTCGATCATATAGCCCGACAGGCGTGTGTCCTTGCCGATAACGACACGGTGGCGGTGGCCGCCGCGGGTGAATTCGGCGCCGGCCGCCTGGCCGACGGCGAGCGCCACGTCGGCGGTCATCGGCGCTTCGTTGGCCGTGCCGCGGATGCCGTCGGTGCCGAAATATTTGCGGGTCATGGGCGGATCAGCCGTTGTGAGTCGAGCGAGGTCGAGATTCTACAACGGAATCAGGGTCCGCCGCCACTTGGGCCTTCTAGGCCTTTGAGCGCTTTCCAAACCGCGACGGCCTGGACGGTTTCGGCGACGTCATGGACGCGCAGGATATCGGCACCGGCATCAAGCCCGGCGAGGGCGGCGGCGAGCGAGCCGGGCAGTCTGCCGTTCGGGTCGGTCTCGCCGGTCATGCGGCCGATGAAGCTCTTGCGCGACACGCCGAGCAGCACGGGGCAACCGAGCGACTGGAACAGCCCAAGGCCGCGCAGCAGTTTCAGGTTGTGCTCCAGCGTCTTGCCGAAGCCGATGCCGGGATCGACGGCGATCTTGCCGCGCGGGATGCCGGCGGCCTCGCAGGCCGCGATGCGGCCGGCGAGATAGTCGAATAGGTCGAGCGCCACATGGTCGTAATGCGGCGACTGCTGCATGGTCTTGGGCGCGCCGAGACAATGCATCAGCACGACCCAGGCGCCGCTCGCGGCGGCGGCATCCAGCGCCTTGGGGTCGCCCTCAAGGGCGCGCACGTCGTTGATGATGGTGGCGCCGGCTTTGGTTGCCGCCGTCATCACGCCGGCCTTCATCGTGTCGATGGACAGAATGGCGCCGCAGCCCGCGAGCCCCTCGATGACCGGCATGACGCGGCGCAGTTCTTCCGCCTCGGGCACCGGATCGGAGCCGGGCCGCGTCGATTCGCCGCCGATGTCGAGAATGTCGGCCCCGGCGTCGGCCAGTGCCTGGCCATGGCGGATCGCCGCCGCGGCGGTGGCGTGACGGCCGCCGTCGGAGAAGCTGTCCGGCGTGACATTGACGACGCCCATGATGAGCGGGCGCTTGTCCGTGAGGCCCGCGAAGGGCCTGCGCGGCGCCGAGAGCGCGTCAAGCGCTTGGGTGACCGCATGCAAGGTGGGGCCGCCCTGCCCCGCCGCCCAGCCGCGCAGCTCGGTGACCGAGGCATGCAGCGAACGGACGCGGCTGGCATGTTCGGGCTCGCGGATCAGCAGTTCGACGCGTTCGACATGCGCCGGGCCACCGGCAAGACGCAACGCCTCGCCCGGCGCGTCCCGATCCGCCGGCCAGAGAATCGGATCGGGCCGCACATAGAGTGCAGCCCGACCGGAAACGACGAGGTTGGATAAAGCGGAAGCCTTGGCCCCCCCATGCACTCCTGGGGCATGCAGCATGGCGGCTACGCGCCCGGCTGCGGCTCCGGCGTCAGGCCCGGCGGGCCGGACTCGTTGCCCTTGCGACTGCCGGCGGTCGGCACGGTCGAGCGGCGGCCGGTGTCCTTCGGCGTCTCGTCATGGTCCTCGCGGATGATCTTCTCGCCGCGCAGCAGCTTGGCGACATCCTCGGCGTTGAGCGTCTCGAATTCCAACAGGCCCTTGGCGATGGCATGCAGGCCGTCGATATGTTCGGTCAGGATGGCGCGCGCCTTGCCCTCGCCGCCCTCGACGATGGCGCGGACTTCCTCGTCGATCAGCGCCGCCGTCGAATCCGACACGGTCTTGCGCTGCGTCACCGAGTGGCCGAGGAACACCTCTTCCTCGTTGTCGGAATAGCGCAGCGGCCCGAGCTTGTCGCTCATGCCCCATTCGGTGACCATGCGGCGCGCCAGGTTGGTGGCCTGCATGATGTCGTTGCTGGCGCCGGTCGTGACGTTCTCCGCGCCGAAGATGATGTCCTCGGCGACGCGGCCGCCGAACATCATGGCGATGCGCGACAGCAGTTCTTTCTTCGAGTAGCCGTAGCGGTCGCGTTCCGGCAGCGACATGGTCAGACCGAGCGCGCGGCCGCGCGGGATGATCGTGACCTTGTGCAGCGGATCGTGGCCCGGCGAATTGAGGCCGACCAGCGCATGGCCCGCTTCGTGATAGGCGGTCAGGCGCTTTTCTTCCTCGCTCATGACCATGGAGCGGCGCTCGGTGCCCATCATCACCTTGTCCTTGGCCTCTTCGAGCTCCTGCATGGTGACCATGCGCTTGCCTTTGCGCGCGGCAAGCAAAGCGGACTCGTTGACCAAGTTGGCGAGGTCGGCGCCGGAAAAGCCGGGGGTGCCGCGGGCGATGATCTTGGGATCGACGTCGGGCGCCATCGGCACCTTGCGCAGATGCACCTTCATGATCTTCTCGCGGCCGAGCACATCGGGATTCGACACGGTGACCTGACGGTCGAACCGGCCGGGACGCAGCAGGGCCGGATCGAGCACGTCGGGACGGTTGGTGGCGGCGATCAAGATGACGCCCTCGTTCGCCTCGAAGCCGTCCATCTCGACGAGCATCTGATTCAGCGTCTGTTCGCGTTCATCGTTGCCACCGCCGAGGCCGGCGCCGCGATGGCGACCGACCGCGTCGATTTCGTCGATGAAGATGATGCAGGGCGCGTTCTTCTTGCCCTGCTCGAACATGTCGCGCACGCGCGAGGCGCCGACGCCGACGAACATTTCGACGAAGTCGGAGCCCGAGATGGTGAAGAACGGCACGTTGGCTTCGCCGGCGATGGCGCGGGCGAGCAGCGTCTTGCCGGTGCCCGGCGGGCCGACGAGCAGGCAGCCCTTGGGGATCTTGCCGCCGAGGCGCTGGAATTTCTGCGGGTCCTTCAAGAACTCGACGATCTCCTCGAGCTCCTGCTTGGCCTCGTCGATGCCGGCGACGTCGTCGAAGGTGACGCGGCCGACCTTTTCGGTCAGCAAACGGGCGCGCGACTTGCCGAAGCCCATGGCCTTGCCGCCGCCGCCCTGCATCTGGCGCATGAAGAAAATCCACACGCCGATCAGCAGCAGCATCGGGAACCAGGAGAGCAGCACGCCGAGCAGCGACGGCGAGTTCTCTTCCGGCGGCGCGGCGGAGATGCGGACGTTCTTTTCGCTCAGCTTGCTGACGAGCGTCGGGTCGTTCGGCGAATAGGTCGAGAAGGCGCGGCCGTCGGCGAAATGGCCGTTGATGGTCTGGCCCTGGATGGTGACGTCGGCCACCTGGCCGCGATCGACCTCGGTGAGGAAGTCGGAGAAGGCGAGACGCGCCTGCGGTCCGCGATTGGACGGCGCTTGGAACATATTGAACAGGGCGATCAGCAGCAGACCGATGATGACCCAGAGTGCGAGATTCTTGCCGAAGTTCACTGTTGGTCTGCTCCGTGCGCGGCGCGCGCGACCCAGGAAAAGGGTGGCTGCGGCTCTCCGGCATGCGAGAGACAGCCGGGTCTGTCCATAGATAGTGCCGGCTTTCACCTTAAACAAGCGTAAAGCCGGCACCGTTTCGCAGTTTGACCAGCGGCCCGGTCACAAGATAATCGTCAAGCGGGTCAACGGCTTGACCCTTGCGGCCGGGTCGCGCGCGGCGCTGCCATCCGAGATGCGGCACGGCCAGCAAACCCGCCGCGTCGCGCAGCGCCGGCAGCGTCGGCAAGGCCAAGCGCGGCAGCGCGCCCAGTTCCAGCGCCGGCTCGGCGCCGCGCAAGGCCTGGCCGTCGCTCTCGCCGAGCGCGCCGATGGTGACCGCGCCGCGCCGCGACCGGCGCGGCGCGATGGTGAACCGGCCATCCCAGGTGACCGGCGCGCGGCCGATGGCCAGGGCGGGCGCCAGGGCGCGCGCCTCGCGCAGAATCAGCGCCTGCCCCGTCCCTTGCGGCAGGATGCGGCAACCGGCGAGCGTGCGGCCGCCGGGCAGGCCGGCGAACAGTTCATCGGCGAGCCGGCAAAGCCGGTCATAGCGCGGCGTGTAATCCTGGCCGCCGAAGCTGACGAGCAGGCGCGCGAGGGCGCGCAAGGCCACCTCGCGCGGCGCGGCGGCGAAGGCCGCCGTATCGAGCCGGGCAAAGCCGGCGTCGTCGGCCGCGACCGAGCGATCGAGCAGCGCCGCGCAGGACTCCGCGAGCGCGGCGCGCGCCTGGCCGAGCCGTGTCGCCGTCGCGGCCAGCCGTTCGGCGGTCAGGCCTTCGGCGGCCAGGGCGGGCAGCAAGGCCCGCAACCGCACGCGCGCATAGGCGGGATTGAGATTGCTCGGATCCTCGATCCAGGCTTGCTTGCGGCGCTTCAAAAGGGCGATCAGCGCCGCCTTCGGCACCGCCAGCAACGGGCGCAGCAGACGAACGCCGTCGCGCGGCGCCACGGGCGCCATGGCGGCGAGGCCATCGAGCCCGCTGCCGCGCGCCAGGCGCAGCAGGAAGGTCTCGGCCTGATCTTCCCGATGATGGGCGATGAGCAGATCGACGACGCCATGATCGCGGCACCAGGCGGTGAGCAAGCCGTAGCGCGCTTCGCGCGCGCGCGCTTGAAGATTTGCGCGCGAGACGCTTGGCGCATGCCAGCGCAAGGTGCGATGGGCGATGCCGGCGGCGCGCAACCAGCGCGCCACCTGACGCGCTTCGGCAGCGGCTTCTGGCCTGAGGCCATGATCGACGGTGAGCGCGGTGGCGCGGCCGCCGCGCCGGCGCGCCCAGGCATCGGCCAGCAGGGCGAGCGCCAGGCTGTCGGCGCCGCCGGAGACGGCGACGGCAAGATGCGGAGATGCGGCGAAAGGACCGAGCGGTTTCATGGCCGCGGCAAAGTCGCGCGCCGTCAGGGCGCGCGGCGCGGCGTCGGTCAGATGGTCGAGCTTATCCCCAAGCGACGGTCCCCCGCTTCACCGGATCACGCACAGCGCAGGCGCTTCATTTCGCCGTCGGCGCGGCGCACTTGCTCGACCGCCTTGGGGAAATCCTTCTTCAGCAAGGCGTAGGACTGGCAGGCTTCCTTCGGCTTGTTCAGGTTGCCGAGCGACAGGCCGAGCTTGAGAAGATTGTCGGGCGCTTTCGCGCTCTTCGGATATTTCTGATAGCCGACGGCGAAGGCGCGCGCCGCCGCGTTGAAGTCGTTGCGCACATAATAGGTCTCGCCGAGCCAATATTGCGCGTTGCCGGCCAGCGAATGGGTCGGATGCTTGTCGACGAAAGCCGACAGCGCGCGTTCGGCGCCGGCATAGTCGGCGCGGCCGAGCAGGCCGAAGGCGTATTTATATTGATCGTCGGGCGTGCCGTCCGGCAGGGCGGCGCCCTGCTGGGCCGGCGACGGGCCCGTGGCAGCTTGACCGGCGTTGCGCGCCGCGGCGGCGGCCGCGGCGGCCTGCGCATCGGTGCCGCGCGTTTGCGGATCGCGCGCCGACAGGTTGCCCAGAGTGCCGCTGGCGCTGGCGTTTTGCGACGGATCGCCGGCGCCGGCCGGCGGAGCCGGCTGGGGACGCGCCGCGGCGGCCACCGGCGCTTCGGCGGCAGCACCGCCCGCGCCGCTGAGGCGCACGTCGAGGTCGGAAGAGAAGCGCTCGAACTTCTGCTCCATCATGGTGATGCGGTGGTTGGTCTCTTCGATCTGGCCGACGAGCTGGCTGATGCGCGAGTCGAGATCGTCGAGACGGACCTGCAAGTCGGCCAAGCCGCCGACGGGGCCCGGCGCGGCGCCGTTGCCGGACGGGCGGGCCGCTTGGCCCTGATAGACGTTGCGCTGCAAGACGGTCAGTTCGCGTTGCAGGCGCTCGACCTGCTCGGCGAGCGAGCGCACATCGGCGCTGCTGCTCTGCGCGAAGGCCGGCATCGCCGCCAGGCTCAGGAAGGCGGCGGCGCAGATGGTTTTGAACATCGGAGAGAGAAAGATGCGGGTCATCGCCTGATCTCGTTTCATAAGGCTCGGTCTATGAAGTCGCGCTGCCGATGATCGAATCACGAATGCCGGGCAAGAACAACGCAGAACGGTCGGGCATTTTCAGGATCGGGGCAATTTGCCAATGCCGCCGCGCCAGTTTGATGGGGCAACTGGGCATAAATAAGGCGCCTGTCCGGACCCGGCTTCGCCGAGAGGAACAGGCGCCTTAAAGACGCACGTCGCTGTCGGATGCCCGAAGACATCCGACAGGACAGTCGTATTAGCTGCCGGCGCGGGCCGTGACGACGGTGACCGCACGGCGATTCTGCGACCAAGCCTGCTCGTTCGAACCGGCGACCGCGGGACGCTCCTTGCCGTAGGAGATCGTCTGGACGCGGTTCGGGTTGATGCCGAGCGCGACGAGGTAGTTCTTCGCGGCGGTGGCGCGGCGGTTGCCGAGCGCGATGTTGTATTCGCGGGTGCCGCGTTCGTCAGCATGACCTTCGACGGTCACGGTGACTTCCGGGTACTTCTTCAGCCACGCGGCCTGACGATCGAGCACGGCGCGCTGATCCTGGCGGACGCTGAACTGGTCGAAGTCGAAGAACACGCGATCGCCGACGTTGACGACCAGGTCTTCCTGCGAACCCGGACGCGGGCCCTGGTTGGCCGAGGAGCTGCTCGAACCCGCACCACCACCGCCGGCAGCCATGCCGGTGTCGCTGGGAGCGGACTCGCAAGCCGCGAGAAGGAGGACAGCGGCAAACGCGCTGAGGATGCGGAGAGACATTTTATTATTCCTCTGAATCGGACCCCAGGGGCCCATGTTGTCGTCTGGTGGTGGTGATTGGAAAATCTGTCTGGAAAAGTTCGGCTCCAGGGAACTAACGCATGCCCAGGCCATTAGTTCACTCGTCTCGGGGTGAACCGGCCGGGCGGCTTCGCCGATGAGCTCGCACGGAAGCCCCTGCATCCAAACCCTTTCCAGGGTGGGCGGACTATAGTCCTGCGGAATCAGGGAATCAAGGGCATCCGGGGCGAAATTATTCAGGGAATCAAGGGGGACCAGGCCGGATCGGAGGCGTCCGTCGGGGTCACGACCTCGCGTTCGTTGCGCCCGGTGATGTCGATCGAATAAATCCGGGTCGAGCCGCCCGTCCCCCGGTCATCCCCCGGCGTTTGCCGGAAAAACATCAAAACGCGGCCGTTCGGGGCCCAAGTCGGGCCCTCGACCAGGTAACTTTCGCTCAAAAGCCGCTCGCCGGAGCCGTCCGGCCGCATGACGCCAATGAAAAATTTACCCTGATAGAGCTTGGTGAAGGCGATCAGATCGCCGCGCGGCGACCACACCGGGGTCGCGTAGCGGCCCTGGCCGAAGCTGATGCGCTTCTGGCCGCTGCCGTCGCTGCCCATGACGTAGATCTGCTGGGCGCCGCCGCGGTCCGACTCGAAGGCGATGCGGTTGCCGTCCGGCGAGAAGGACGGTCCGGTGTCGATGCCGGGCTCCGTGGTCAGGCGGGTCGATTGGCGGGTGCGCAGGTTCATCAGATAGACGTCGGTATTGCCGTTGTTCGATAGCGACATGACGACGCGATTGCCATCCGGCGAGAAGCGCGGGGCGAAGGTCATGCCGGGAAAATCGCCGAGCACTTCCTGCTGGCCGGTGTCGATATTGAACAGATACACGCGCGGCCTGTTGTTGAGATAGGAGAGATAGGTGATCTCCTGGCTGGTCGGCGAAAAGCGTGGGGTCAGCACCAGCACGCGCCCGTCGGTCAGATAGCGATGATTGGCGCCGTCCTGATCCATGATGGCGAGGCGCTTGACGCGGCGCTGCTGCGGGCCGGTTTCGCCGACATAGACGACGCGCGTGTCGAAATAGCCGTCCTCGCCGGTCAGGCGCTTATAGATCGCGTCGGCGATCTGGTGCGCGGCGCGGCGCCAATTGCTCGGCTCGGTGTGATAGGCCTGGCCGACCATCTGCTGCTCGGCCAACACGTCCCACAGGCGGAATTCCAAGCGCAGCGAACCGTCGGGCCGGATGATCGCCGCGCCGGAGACCAGCGCCTGCGCGTTGATGACGCGCCAATCGCCGAAACGCGGCTGGGTGCGCAAGGCTTCCGGCGTTTGAATGAAGGCGTTCTGCGCGATCGGCCGGAACAGGCCGGAGCGCTGCAAGTCGTCGGAGATCACCTTGGCGACGTCGAGGCCGATCTTGGTTTCGTTCGGCGTGCTGCCGAACAGGTTGGTGATGGCGATCGGCATCGGCTGCGGATTGGCGCTCGTGATGTCGATGCGGAGCTGGGCATGGGCAGGCGCCGACATCGCCGCCAGGGCGCCGACGGCGAGCGCGAGGATGAAGAGGCGCGCGATCATGGGGTGTTTCGTCAAAGTCATCCGCTATCCCATCATGTCCTGAGGATTGAAATATAGGTCGAGCTCTTTCCACTGGTTGTACTTGCCCGGCGGCAAGGGCAACGGCTGGCACTGCGGATTGAGCACGGCGCGGCGCGCCGCTTCGGCGGCGCGCGTGTAGGCCGGCCCCGATTGCGAGGACGGCAAAATCTGTGCGGTCAGCACACGGCCGTCGGGCGCCATTTGCGCGCGCACGCCGACGATCCACTTGCTGGCATCGACCGCGCCGGCATCGAAATACCAGCAGGGACGAATCTTTTCCTTCACCGCGTCCTGCTCGCTGCGCGTCACCACCTGATCGAGCGACGGCGGCGCGGCCGGTTGCGCCGCCGCCTGCTGCTGCGGGCGCGGCTGCTGGTTCGGCTGCTGCGGCGCCGGCTTGGTCGGCGCGAGATTCTTCAGGATCGAGGCGATCGGATCCTCTTTCGGCGGTTGCTTCTTCGGCGGGTCCGGCCGCTTAGGCGGCGGCGTCTGTGCCTGCTGCTTGGGCGGCTCCGGCTTCGGCGGCTCGGGCTTCTTCACCTCGGGCTTGGGTACCGGCACCGGCTCGGGTTTGGCGATCTCGGGCTTGGGCTCGGGCGGCTTAGGCGCCGGCGTCGGGGTCGGCGCGCGTTCGGCGACCTGCGGCGGGGTCGGGGTCGGCGGCGGCGCGGGCGGCGGGGGGGCCGGCGCCGGTTTGGCTTCCTGCTGCGGAATCGGCTTGGGCGCCTCGACGACCGGCGTCGGGTTGGGCCGCGGATTGCTCTTTTCGGCGATCGTCACCATCTCAAGCACGATCGGCTGGTCCTCGATGGGCTTCGGGTCGCTGAACAGCGGCAAGCCGAAGATCATCAAGAGAGCCAGGGCGATATGGAAAACCGCCGAATAGATCGCGCCTTGTCTCATGTCGCTCCTACCGGCGCGCCGGTTGCGCCGCAGGAGCCGGGCTAGCACCCGATTGCGGCAATTCTGCGAGCAACGCCACTTTGCTGAAGCCGGCGGAACTCAAGGTGCCCATGACGTCGACGACGCGGCCGTAATTCACGGACTTGTCGCCGCGCACGAAAATGCGCGTATCGGGCTTGTTCGAAGTGATCGCCTGCAGGCGCGCCACCAGGTTCGGCAACTCGATCTCGGTTTCCTGTAGGAATATTTGTCCCTGGCTGTTGACCGAGACGACCAGCGGCTCGTCCTGGCCGGTGATCGGCGCGGCGTCGGTCTTCGGCAGATCGACCGGCACGCCGACGGTGAGCAGCGGTGCCGTCACCATGAAGATGATGAGCAGCACCAACATCACGTCGACCATCGGCGTGACGTTGATGTCCGACATCGGCGCCGTCTTGCGGCGACCGCCGAGGCGGCCGCGGCCGCCGCCGCCTTGCAGACTTGCGCCCATGGTTATTGCTTCTCCTGGAGCTGGCGCGACAGGATGGCGGAGAAGTCGTTGATGAAGGCCTCCAGGCGGCCGGCATAGCGATTGATGTCGCCCGACAGCTTGTTGTAGGCGATCACCGCGGGAATGGCGGCGACCAGGCCGATGGCGGTGGCGAACAGGGCTTCGGCGATGCCGGGCGCGACCACGGCGAGCGAGGTGTTCTTCGACACCGCGATCGACTGGAAGCTGTTCATGATGCCCCACACCGTGCCGAACAAGCCGACGAACGGCGCGGTCGAGCCGACCGAGGCGAGGAAGATCATATGGCGGTCGATGCGTTCGATCTCGCGCGACAGCGTGGTGTTCATCACGCGCTCGATGCGCTGCTGCAGGGCGGCGCGCATCGATTCGGTGGCCGTCAGGCCCTTCGCGGTGGAGCGTCGCCATTCGCGCATGGCGGCGGCGAACAGGCCTTCCATCGGACCGTCCGGCCGGTTGCCGATGCGGTCATAGAGGTCTTCGAGCGAGCCGCCCGACCAGAAGGTGTCCTCGAAGTCGGAGGCTTCGGCGTCGAGACGGCGCAAGCGGCGCACCTTCTCGAAAATGATCGCCCAGCTCCAGAACGAGGCGGCCAGCAAGCCGATCATGATCGACTTAACGATCCAGTCGGCCTGCATGAACAGGTGCCAGGCGGACATCTGGACGACGGCGGCGGTGCCGCCGAGCGTGACGGAGTCGATTGCCGGAGGAAGCGCGGTAGGGTCCATCGGACTTATGCTCTCTTCTTGTTGTGCGGTTTGACGGAATCTTGGTTCTGGGAGCCGGACCCTTCGGCGTCAACGACGTAGGGCCGCAGGAGTTCAGCGACGTCTTCGGGAATGCGCGAGGCGCGCCCCGATTTGTTGATCACGACGATTTTCACGTCGAGGCGCACCAACTCGCCGACGCCACCCTCTTTGTCGTCAGGGGCGCGGCGGATGCTCTGCTCGATGTCGAGACTGGCCGGCCCGAGGGCACGCACGGTGCTGTGGATCTGCAATTCGTCGTCGAGCTTGGCCGGCGCGAAGTAATCGACGGCGCAGCGGCGCACGGCGAAGGCGAGCCCCTCGCCTTCCATCAGCTCGCGCTGCGCCACGCCAAGCTCGCGCAGCACTTCCGTGCGCGCCCGCTCGGCGAATTTCAGGTAATTGGCGTAATAGACGATGCCGCCCGCGTCGGTGTCCTCGTAATAGACGCGCAGGTCGAACAGATGCGTCTGGCCGGCGAAACTGGAAAGCGGCTTACTCATCGCCCGCCTCCTGGCCCAACATATCGAGCTGCTGCGTGAGATTCTTCGGCGGCTCGCGGCGCAAGTGGCGCCAGCCGCCCTCGGCGATCATGCGGCCGCGCGGCGTGCGCATGATGAAGCCCTGCTGCAGCAGATAGGGTTCGATGACGTCTTCGATGGCGTCGCGCTGCTCGGAGAGCGCCGCCGCGATGGTTTCGACGCCGACCGGGCCGCCGGCGTAATGGTCGGCGATGCAGAGAAGATAGCGCCGGTCCATCGCGTCGAGGCCGGCCTTGTCCACCTCGAGGCGCTCCAGCGCGTGATCGGCCGATTTGGCGTCGACCGCGCCGCTGCCGAGCACGGCGGCGAAATCGCGCACCCGGCGCAGCAGGCGCGCCGCCACGCGCGGCGTGCCGCGCGCGCGCCGCGCCACTTCATGGGCGCCGTCGTCGGTCATGGCGAAGCCGAGCAAGCGCGCGCCGCGCCGCACGATGGCTTCCAGCTCCGCCGTCTCGTAGAAATTGAGCCGCAGCGGAATGCCGAAGCGGTCGCGCAAGGGAGTCGTCAGCAAGCCGGTGCGCGTCGTCGCGCCGATCAGCGTGAAGGGCAGCAGGTCGATCTTCACCGAGCGCGCCGCCGGCCCCTCGCCGATCATCAGATCGAGTTGGAAATCTTCCATCGCCGGATAGAGCACTTCCTCGACGACCGGCTGCAGGCGGTGAATTTCGTCGATGAACAGCACATCGCGCGGCTGCAGATTGGTCAGCAGCGCCGCGAGATCGCCGGCCTTGGCGATGATCGGCCCGGAGGTCGAATGGAAGCCGACGCCGAGCTCGCGCGCGATGATGCGCGCCAGCGTCGTCTTGCCGAGGCCGGGCGGGCCCGACAGCAACACATGATCCATCGCCTCGGCGCGGCCGCACGCGGCGGTGATGAAGACCTGCAGGTTCTCGCGCAGCTGCGCCTGGCCGGTGAAATCGCCGAGCGTTTGCGGGCGCAGCGCCGCTTCGAGGTTTTCCTCGGCGTCGGGCGCGCCGGTCACCAGGCGAATGTCCTTAGGGGCCGCACTCATGACGGCGTCCCCAGTTCTTTCAGCCCGGCGCGGATCAGATCGGCGGCGGCAACCTTGCGGCCGAGCTTGCGCGAGGCGCTGCTCACGGCGCCGAAGGCCTCGACCCGCTTGTAGCCGAGATTGACCAGCGCCGAGACCGCATCGGCCAGTTCGGCGTCTTCATCGGCGCCCTCGGCGGGCTTGCCAAAGGTCGCGGTGGCAACCGGCATGCCATGGGCGAGACCGATAGAGCCGGCCTTGTCCTTCAATTCGGTGACGACGCGCTGCGCCAGCTTGGGGCCGACGCCGTCGGCGCGGGCCACGGCGGTGCGATCGCCGGCGACGATGGCCTGGGCGATTTCCGTCGGCGACAGCACGCTGAGAATGGCGAGGCCGACCTTCGCGCCGACGCCTTGCACGGTCGTCAGCAGCTTGAACCATTCGCGTTCGGCGTCATTGGCGAAGCCGTAGAGATGGATATGGTCCTCACGCACATGGGTCTCGATGGCGAGGCTGGCGGCCTGGCCGCGCGGCGGCAAGGAGGCCAATGTGCGCGCCGAGCAGAAGACGAGGTAGCCGACGCCGTTCACGTCGATCACCGCCTGACCCTCGCGGGCCGAATCGAGAATGCCGGTGAGCTTGGCGATCATCGCCGCACGCCTCCCACACGAGGAGCGCGCGCCGGACGCTTGGGCAGTACCGGGATCATCGCCAGGCGGCGGCGGCTTTCGGCGTGATGGGCATGGCAGACGGCGACGGCGAGCGCGTCGGCGGCGTCGGGCATGTCGAGGATGCAGCCGGGCAGGATCGCGCGGATCATCGCGCCAACCTGATCTTTGGCGGCATGGCCGCCGCCGACGATCGATTTCTTCACCAGCGTCGCGGCATATTCGGCGACCGGCAGGCCGGCTTTGGCCGGCGCCAGCATGACGACGCCGCGCGCATGGCCGAGCTTCAGCGTGGAGGATGCGTTGCGATTGACGAAGGTTTCCTCAACCGCCGCTTCATCGGGCGCGTATTCGGCGATCACCGCGCTGACGCCGTCGAACAGCGCTGCGAGGCGCTCAGACATCGGCGCATCGGCATCCACGCGCACGACGCCGTCGCCGAGATGGCGCAGGCGATTGCCCGTCACCTCGATGACGCCCCATCCTGTCACGCGCAGGCCCGGATCGAGCCCGATTACTCTCATGCAGCTTCCCGCCTCGGTTACGTCAACGCCCGCCAGCTCAAGCGCTGAGCTGGCTCATCACTTCGTCGGAGACTTCGAAGTTCGCGTAGACGGCACGCACATCGTCGCTCTCTTCGAGCGCGTCGATCATCTTCAGAATCGATTCGGCGCCGTCCTTGTCGAGCGGCGCGGTGGTCTGCGCGCGCCAGATGATGCCGGTGCTCTTCGGCGCGCCGAATTTCTTTTCCAGCGTGCTGAGCACGCCCGCGTAATCGTCGGGCTCGGACACGATATTATGGCCCTCGTCGGTCGATTCGACATCGCGCGCGCCGGCTTCCAGCGCCGCCTCGAACATCGCGTCGGCGGACGCCGCGGCGACCGGATAGACCACGTTGCCGATGCGCTCGAACATGAAAGACACGCTGTTGGTCTCGCCGAGCGAGCCGCCGTTCTTGCTGAAAGCGGTCCGCACGTCGGTCGCGGTGCGGTTGCGATTGTCGGTCAGCGCTTCGACGATGACGGCGACGCCGCCCGGGCCGTAGCCCTCGTAGCGCACTTCTTCGTAATTGGTCTGGTCCTCGCCGCCGGCGCCGCGCTTGATGGCGCGGTCCATGGTGTCCTTCGGCATGTTCGATTCGCGCGCCGCGAGAATCGCCGCGCGCAGACGCGGATTGCCGATGGGGTCGGGGTTGGCACGGGCGGCCACCGTCAGTTCGCGGATGATCTTGGTGAACACCTTCGCCTTCTTGGCGTCCTGGGCACCTTTGCGGTGCATGATGTTCTTGAATTGTGAATGGCCGGCCATCGTCGCAAATCCCAATAAGCTGCATATAAAACGCGGCTTTATACCACATCTTGTAGCAAAAACAGCAGCTTTGCAGTCCTCGCTACGCAATCAATATGGCGAAAATCGGGCATCGAAACGGCGCCGGCGGCGGACCGGACTCGGCGATGGCCGCTAGGCCCTTGAGACGACTCACTGATCTGGAATTTGGCGGCGGATTTAGCTCGGCAGGCTCTGCGCCAAAAGGCCGCCGAGGCGCAGCGCCACGACGCGCTTGGCGAGGCCCGTGGCATCGTCGGTCTCGACATAGACGCCGCACAGCGTCGCCTCGCCGGACGCCGGTTCCAAGCGCTCGCCGCGCATCTTGGTGACGAAGCGGGCGACGGCGACGTCCTTTTCCATGCCGATGACCGAGTCGTAGTCGCCGCACATGCCGGCGTCGGTTTGGAAGGCGGTGCCGCCCGGCAGGATGCGCGCATCTGCCGTCGGAATATGCGAATGCGAGCCGACCACCATGGAGACGCGGCCGTCGGCGACGACGCCGAGCGCCGCCTTTTCGCTGGTCGCCTCGCCATGGACGTCGAGCAGGATGGCATCGACCGTCTCATGCAAGCGGTGCTCGGCGAGCGCCTCTTCGAAGGCGGCGAAGGGATCGTCGAGCGGGTCCATGAACAGGCGCGTCATGACCTGGATGACCAGCACGCTGCGGCCGTCCTGCAATTGATAGAGCCCGGCGCCGCGGCCCGGCGTGCCCTTGGGGAAGTTCGCCGGACGGATCAGGCGCGGCTCGCGCACGATGTAGGTCAGCACTTCGCGCTGATCCCAGGCGTGGTTGCCGGTGGTCACGACATCGACCCCGGCGTCGAAGAACGACTTGCAGATCTTCTCGGTGACGCCGAAGCCGCCGGCGGCGTTTTCGCCGTTCACCGCGACGAAATCGAGCCCGAGCTTGCGGCGCAGCGCCGGCACATGGTCGAGCACCGCGCGCCGCCCGGTTTCGCCCATCACATCGCCGCAAAAGAGAAGCTTCATCGCGTCCTGGTTTCCGTGAACTGATAGGTCGCCGCCTCGGTCACCAGGGCGTCGAGCCGGACATCGCCGCCGTCATGCGGCACCTCGGGCACTTCCTGGGCGGCATAGGCGACGCCGACGGCCGTAACGGCCCGTCCGGCGGCGGCGAAGGCTTCCAGCGTGCGGTCGTAATACCCCGCGCCATAGCCCAAGCGCCAGCCCTGCGCATCGAAGGCGAGCAGCGGCACGACGAGCAGGCTGGGGATGACGGTCGCGGCGTCCGGCAGCGGCGCGGAAATGCCGTGGGCGCCCGGCGCCATCTCATCGCCCGGCCGCCAAGTGCGGAAGGACAGCGGCCTGCCCGGCGCGGCCACCACCGGCAGGGCGAGCG
>CAMAVH010000009.1 GCA_945861615.1 Rhizobium sp. Q54
AGCACCGGTTCCAAGTCGGTCGTGCTGACCGACTCGAACAGCAACTCGGTCACCGTCAGCTTCGACGTCACGACCGTGTTCGGCAACGACACCGACGACTCGAGCCTGAACATCAGCGGCCAGTTGGCCAACTCGGTGTTCGGTTCGGCGGGTACGGCCGACACGACCAGCTTCACCTTCAAGCTGGGCACCGGCACCACGGCGAACGTCGACGAAGTGACGATCGGCGTCGGTTCGGTCTCGACCGAATCCCTCGGCATCGACGGCGGCGACATCCTGAACAAGGCCAACGCCGACACGGCCTCGGTGGCGATCAGCACCGCCATCGACCGCTTGAGCAATGCCCGCGCCGGCGTCGGCGCGGCGCAGAACCGCCTCGAGTTCGCGTCCGACAACCTGGCCTCGACCATCGAAAACACCGAAGCTGCCCGCAGCAGCCTGCTCGACCTGGACGTCGCGTCTGAAATGACCGCGTTCACCGCCAAGCAGGTTCTCGTGCAGTCCGGCGTGGCGATGCTCGCCCAGGCCAACCAGATGCCGCAGAACCTGTTGAAGCTGTTCCAGTAAGCTTTTGCTAACGGACGGAGGGGTAAAATCCCTCCGTCCACCCTTTTCGGACTGAGGAGATCGAGATGGACGTTCAGAGCGCTTTCGCGCCGGCCGCCTCCGCTCCCGTCACGCACCGGTTTGCCATACGCACCGGCAATGGCGGCGGGGCACAGCCCGACCGCGCAGAGTTTTCTGACATCGAAATTACGCCCCGTCGGTCGTTGCCGGCCGTCATGGAGTTACAGCTCGATATCGATCAGACCACCCGGACCGTCATCGGTCGCATCGTCAATCCGCAAACCGGCGAACTCGTCAAACA
The DNA here is from genome assembly GCA_945861615.1 of Rhizobium sp. Q54. Lineage (GTDB taxonomy): Bacteria > Pseudomonadota > Alphaproteobacteria > SMXQ01 > SMXQ01 > CAMAVH01. The sequence continues at coordinate 869 of CAMAVH010000009.1, forward strand.
GATCCCGACGGAAGAGATGGTGCACTTGATGGCTCGGAACGCCGATCTACTCGGCACTTTGTTGAACAAAAAGGCTTAAGCGGCTTCGTCTCTTAGCCTAAGCATGGAATTCGGAAGGCGATAGCGTGGTCAACGCGGTCAACGCCAGCAACTTTACGGTCGACGACTCGGGGCGCGTGTCCCTTTCGGGTCTCGGCAGCGGTATCGATTACCAGGCTTCCGTCGATGCGATCATCAAAGCCAAGCGTATCCCGATCGACAGGCTCGAGACGCGCCTGACGGACACCGACGCCAAGATCACCGCCTATCAGAGTCTCAATAGCCTGATTACCGCGACCCAGAGCTCCCTGAAAAGCCTGCGTGGCGCCGTCAGCCTCGACAATACCTCGAATGCCTTCGCCGCGAAGCAGGCCTATGCGTCTGTCTCGCGCACCGACGCCGGCGCGGCTTCGGCCGCCGCCAATCTGATCGGCGTCTCGTTGACCAACAGCGCCGCCACCGGTAGCCACAGCATCGAAGTGTTGCAGACCGCCGCCGCGCATAAAATCTCGAGCAATGCCTATGCCAGCACCTCGACGGCGCTGGGTTTTGCCGATGGCGACGAGTTCACTATCGAAGGCACCACCATTACACTGTCCGCCGGCGATACGCTGCTGAGCCTGCGCGACCGCATCAACGCCGCCAATACCGGTACGGCGCCGACAGGGGTCAGTGCCAGCATCGTTTCTGTCAGCGCGACGCAGAATTATCTGGTGTTGACCAAGGACACCGCCGGTTCCACCATCACACTCAGCGAGACCACCAATACGCCGCTCGCAACTAGCGGATTCTTGACCGGCGGCGGCGCCGTCAAGAACCTTCTGCAGGCGCCACGCACTGCGCAGATGTACGCCGACGGCCTGCTCGACAGCAGCAATATGCTGTACGAAAGTGCGCGTCTGACCAGCGGCAGCGTCGCGCTCGGCTCGAACGGCACCATCCGCTTCGACGACGGCAACGGGACTTACGATCTCGCCTACACCAGCGGTATGACCGTCACCGACCTTGCCAACGCCATCAATGGCGACGGCACGCTACAGGGCAAGGGCATCACAGCCTCGGTCGTCACCGAAGGCGGCCAGGTCCGCTTGAAGCTCACGGGCACCGGCGATGCCTTCACCACCACCGAAACCGGCGGCGGCAGCGCCCTGTCCACGCTCGGCATGGGTAACGCTCGCCTACTCATCGAGCGCACCAGCAACACCGTGAGCGATCTCTTCACCGGCGTCACGCTCAACCTGTTTCAGGCGGAAGTCGGCACCACCGTGAAGATCGATATCGAAGCCGATCTGAGCGCAGTGAAGACGCAGATCGGCGCTTTCGTCGATTCTTACAATGCGCTGAAAGAATTCATCAATACGCAAACTTACATCGACCCGGACACCGGCAAGACCGCCGAAGACGCCGTGTTGACCAGTTCGCGCACTTTGAAGAATCTCGAAAGCCAGATCAACCAGTTGCTCGGTCGCGGCACCACCGGCGTCAGCAACGCCTTCAGCGTGCTGGCCCAAATCGGCGTCGGCTATGTCGACAATGCCACGCTGAGCGATCCGCTGCTCTCCGACACGTTGGTAATCAACGAATCCAAGCTGGATGCGGCGTTGCTCAACAATCCCGACGACGTCCGCCGCCTGTTCGCCTTCGACTTTTCGGCATCCAACCCTTCCGTGACGATGCTGGGCTTCACCAAGAATACGACCTATAGCGAGAGCGGCTATACGCTGAACATCGGAGCGATCGGCTCGGCGCAGGAAACCTCCGTCGGAGCGACCGACGGCGCGGCGCTCCTGAACGACGGCACGAATTCCGTCGGCGCGACCACGTCGGGCCTGTTCACCATCAACGGCGCGACTATCATTTACGACGTCGGCGTCGACAGCTTGGCGACGATCGCCAGCAAGATCAACAGCGCCGGGCTCGGCAGCAGCGGCATCAGCGCCAGCGTGATCACCAATGACAGCGGCGAAGATGAACTGCGCATAAGCTCGACGAAAGACGCCATCAGCGTCGGCGGCGATAGCGGCGACTTGCTCGCTTCTCTCGGCCTGACGACGACCGGCACCTTGATCACCAGCGCCAACATCGGCGGCGCGGCGAATGGCGCCGATGACGGCACCGTCACGATTTCCGGCATGAGCATTACCGTGACCTCGGCGAGCGGCGCCGAAGGCTTGCGCATGATCTACACCGGCAGCAGCGCGGCGAACGTGCAGCTCGATTTTACCGTCGGCATCGCGACGCAGCTCTACAGCTTGTCGGAGAGTGCGCTCGACCCGACGACCGGCACCATCCAATCGGAAATCGACGCCCTCACCGATCAGAATACGCTGACCCAGACCCGCGTCGATACCATGCTGGCACGCCTGGAACGCCAACGTCAGTCTTTGCTGAATAGCTTCATCGCCATGGAGACAGCATTGACGACGATGAACAATCTGCTTGAGAGCATCAAGTCGACCTACGCCGCCATGACGAAGAGCGATAATTAGCCACGCTCGATTTAATCGCTTCCGTTTCGGAGTTTAAGATGTCCAACGCCGCTTCACAGCAGTACTTGACGCAACAGATCATGACGGCCTCTCCGGCGGCGCTCATGCATATGCTGTATGACAAGGCGATCAACTCGTTACGCGAGGCGATTCAGGCGATCGAGAACAACGAGATCGAAGCGCGCTGGAAGGCGAACAGCCGCGCCCTGGAGATCGTCTCGCACATGCAAGGGACGCTCGACATGGAAAAGGGCGGCGAGATCGCTAAGAATCTCGACCGTTTGTTCGCCTATATCCTGTCGCGCCTCCCGCGTATCGATTTTCGCAACGACGCTCAGGTCGCGCGCGAGGTGATCGGCCTACTGGAGCCGCTGCGCGACTCCTGGCGCGAATTGGCCGCGCAGGGCGACAAGCCGCAACGCGAAGCCGCCCGGATCGCCAGCGAGATCGCCGCGCGGCCCGCCGCGACGCCGGCCAGCCCGCCGCCCATGCCTGCAGCCATGACCAGCGGTCGACCGGGCTACGCCAATACTGCGCGGCCCACCGGGTCTTCCGACGACGGCAAACGGGTCACGCTGTCGGCCTGAGTTGAGTCTCTGCTGCGCCCGCCCTTTCATCGCCCCGGCTCACACCGGGGCGATGCGCATTTCGGGACCCGGCGCGCTCTTACGGCACAATCTTCCACAGTCACCCTGAAGTTTTTGCCGCCTTCGCAGTTTTTGCCCTGGCGCAAGACGCAACCTCCAAAAAAATATCAATAATATCAATGGTGTAAAAACCGGATCGGGTGGCCCGGCTCTTGCTCATAACGATCTGACCCTAACCCTCATTCTGTGTGTCAGTCGCCGTGATCAACATTTCCCTCACCGATCTTCTCAAAGCCCCCGAGACGGCGCCTGTCGCTCCGACACGTTCGGGGGACGCCGCCGCCTTCACCGGCCTGCTCGATCAATTCGATCGTCATCAGGCTGAGGTCGCGGCCAAGCCGTCCCGTCCGCGCGCTGAGCGCGCGACCACAGCAGCTCAGGACGACGAACAGGGCAAAGCCACGCGCAGCAAAGCGCCCGTCGCCACCAAAGCGAAGCCCGCCGAAACAGCGGAACAGGACATCACGACGCCACGCGAAGAGGCTCCTGTCGCGCCCGCGAGCAAGAGCGAGAACCTTGGCGGTGCAAGCGATGCAGCGTCAAGCGAACAGACCACCGATGATGATGCTGATCAAACGGCCGACGCATCTGCCCCGCAGATGACCGCACCCGCCGCGGTCCTCGAGGAACAGCCGGCGACGCAGCTATCCTTGGCTATGCAGGCCAGCACCGCCGACGACGAACTCGCCGGCATCGCCGCCGCCGCAGACTTTGCCACGGACAGCAAGGCACTGACGGACGCTGCCGATCCATTGACCGGCACGGTCAACGAAAAGGCCGATCAGAAGGTCAAAGCGCCGACGCCACAGATGCAAATGACCGACAACAGTTCCGCCAAGGCGGATGATGTCCAGGCCCAGACGGCCCAGGCCACTTCCGCGGCGACTGCGCAGGCCGCCGATTTAAGCAAGCGCCTTGAAGCGCTGCCGATGCAGGTCGCCGTGCAGCTCGGAAACGAAGAGGCGCCCAAGCCGCTGAAGCTGCCCGTTTCGCTGGCCAACGGCATGAGCCATCCGGCACAGACGGAAGCCGCGACGATAACGCAAACCGCCGCGGCCGCACCGGCCACGGATGGCGCCGCAGCCGCGACGACCGCGAATATCGATGCAGTCGATCTTCCGCCGGCCGCGCAGTCTTCGACGCAAAGCGCAACGCCAGCTTTCGCCGCTTTGGTCGAAGCCGGCACCGACAAGCCCGCATCTGTCACCGGCAAGGCAGTGCTCGGCGAAGCCACGGCTGTCGGCCAGGTCGCCACCTCCGGCGCAGCGACAACGGCGAATGCCGCACATAGCGCCGCCCAGACCGCCAAGCCCGCCCCGTTGCCGCATCCGGCGACCGAACAGGTCGCCGTGCATATCGCCAAGGCCTCGGCAGAGGGCATCGACAAGATCAACGTCAAGCTTAAGCCGGCCAGCCTCGGTCATGTCGATGTACAGCTCGATATCGCCGCCGACGGCCGCGTCCAGATCGTCGTCTCCGCCGACCGCGCCGATACGCTCGACCTCTTGCAGCGCGACGCGCGCGGCCTCGAACGCGCCCTCAACGATGCCGGTCTGCAGATGGACCAGCAGAGCCTGAGCTTCAACCTACGCGACCAGGGCACGCCGCAAGGCAACGCCGGCAATGAAACGACCGGCCGTATGGGCTGGCAAGGCGGCGCGGAAAGCGCCGACGAGCCGGATCCCGCGATCGGCGGCTATCTCAACGCGCGCGCCGCCGTCGGCGGCGTCGACATCCGCGTCTGACCGAGGACTAGAACATGACGACCTCCGCCGTCGCTTCCACAGCCAGTAGCGCCCAGACGAAATCCGACGTCGCGCGCACCAGCCTGTCGTCCGACATCGAAAGTTTCCTGCAACTGCTGACCACGCAGCTGAAATATCAGGACCCGCTCTCGCCGATGGATTCGAGCGAATTCACCTCTCAGCTCGCGCAGTTCGCGACCGTCGAACAGGGCATCAACACCAATAGCAACCTCGAATCTCTGTTGAGCCTGACCCGCTCTAACCAGGCCGCCACCGCGTTGAGCTATATCGGCAAAACCGTCGAGGCCAAGGGCAACGTCAACATGCTGGTCGACGGTAAAACCGAGTTCAAATACGCGATCGACAAACAGTCGGCCTCGACCACCATCGTCGTGCGCAATACGGCCAATCAGGTGGTCTATTCGACCAGTGGCGAAAAACAAGCCGGCACCTACAGCTTTAAGTGGGACGGCAAGAACACTTATGGCGCGCAACAGCCGGACGGCGCCTACTCGGTCAGCGTCACCACGACCGATAGCGAAGGCAAATCCGGCACCGCCACGACCTTCGTGGTCGGCACCATCGACGGCGCTGATATGTCGGGAGACAACGTCAACGTCATGATCGGTTCGATCACCGTGCCCTTCGAGAACATCGTCACTTTGCGAAACCCGACCGACATCTAATCGGGCGAACAACGCCCTTGAACTGAAATCACCGACTTAATCTGCGCAGCAGACGTCTAAAGGAGATCCGATATGAGTCTTTATGGTGCGATGTACGCCGGCGTGTCCGGTCTCAATGCCCAAAGCCAGGCAATGAGCGTCATTTCCGACAACATCGCCAACGTCAACACCACCGGCTACAAGTCGACGGCCTCGCGCTTCTCGACTCTGGTGACGCAGCAGTCGCTGACCCACAGTTATGCCCCCGGCGGCGTGCTGTTCAACCGGGTCGCGCAGATCGATTCCCAAGGCCTGCTGCAGTCGAGCACCTCGGCCACCGATCTCGCGATCTCCGGCGACGGCTTCTTCGTCGTGCAGGGCGTCACCGACGCCGGCGCGGCCGACCCGTACTACTATACGCGCGCCGGCAATTTCACGCCCGATCAGGCCGGCTTCTTGCGCAACACCGCTGGCTATTACCTGATGGGCTGGGAAACCGACGCGACCGGCACGCCGCTTCAGGCCAATACCACGGCGCTCACCTCGCTCGAGGCGGTGAACGTCTCCGGCGTCGCCGGCACCGCGACCCCGACGACGGAAATCGCCCTTGGCGTCAACTTGCCGGGCGGCGCCGATGTCGGCGACAGCTATATCACCAATGTGCAGATCTACGACTCGCTCGGCGTCACGCACGATCTCGCCTTCAACTGGACGAAGAACACCCTCAACGCTTGGGGACTCAGTGTCGATGTTCCGAGCGGTTCGACGACCCTAAACCTCACCGACGACGCCGGCGACACCTACTACGCCGCCGCCCGCCTCGATTTCGCCAACCAGCCTTCCGACGGCGACACCATCGTCATCGGCGGCACGACCTATGAATTCAACAGCGGCGGCGGCGTCACCGGCGGCAACACGGCCGTCACGATCGGCGCCGATGTCGCGTCCAGCATCGCCAATCTGGTCACGGCGGCGGACGATCCGCGCATCACGTCCAGCGCCAGCACGCTCAACATCGAGCAGATCAGCGGCTGGCCGGCGCTCGCCGTCGATCCGACCGGGACCGGCGCGATCACGCAGTCGGCCAGCGGCGCCTTCAGCGTCGCCGCGATCACGGTTGGCGGCACCGTCACGCTACCGTCGGGCACCGTCAGCTTCTCCGGTCAGCCGGCCGATGGCGATACCTTCGTCTACAACGGCACCACCTACGAGTTCGACAACAACGCGGCAACGACGGGCGGCAATACCGCCGTCACCATCGGCGCCAGCGCGACGGCCTCGATGGCGGCCCTCGTCACCGCCATCGGCGACGCGCGCGTGACCTCGACGGGCACGACGATGAGCTTCGACCAGACCTTGATCGGCGCGGATATGGTCGTCGATGCGAGCGACGTCACCGGCGCGACCCCCGCGAGCGGTTTCACGGTCGATGCCTATACGCCGACGCCGATCTCCGCCATCATCTTCAGCGGCAGCAACGGCGCCCCGGCCAGCTTTAACGTCGCCAATATCAATGTCGGCGGTTGGGTGTCCGGCGCCGGCAACAGCGCCATGGAACTCGATCTCGGCAGCGCCGGCCTGCTCGACGGCCTGACGCAGTTCTCGTCCGATTACGGCATTCGTTTCAACAACCAGAATGGCGTGCAGTTCGGCACCTTCAGCGGCGTGAGCATCGGCGACGACGGCCTGGTCGTCGCCCTGTTCGACAACGGCGAAACCCTGCCGATCTTCAAGGTTCCGCTCGCCACCTTCTCCAACCCGAACGGCATGCTCGCCAAAACGGGCAACATCTATACCGCCTCGGACACCACCGGCGAGCCCATCCTGCGCGAAGCCAAGAGCGACGGCGCCGGCGCCATCGCCTCGGGCGCCCTGGAAAACTCGACCGTCGATCTCGGCACCGAGTTCACCAACATGATCGTCGCCCAGCGCGCCTACTCGGCGGCGACGAAGATCATCACCACCGCCGACGACATGCTCAGCGAGCTGGTCAATATCAAGCGTTAACGATTAGCCCTTCGTATAAGGCCTTGGCGCCAGTCCGAAAAAACCGGACTGGCGCCGCTATCTCGCGGAAAATTAACCATTTTCTTTAGCGTTTCTTTAAATGGCTGACGCCTAAAGTCGCCCCATCGCGTCGCGGCGAACCTTCGCAAATCGCCCGGCCCCGTTGTTGTGGAGAGTAACTTGGCGATGATCAAATCGCGCAATCATCGATCTCAACGTCTGCCGCGCAGCGGGCCGATGAGTCTCGACGATCTGCCCCCGCCGAACACCAAGCGCTGGGTCATCCGGCGCAAGGCCGAAGTCGTGGCCGGCGTGCGATCTGGCTTGATCAGTTTGGAAGACGCCTGCCGGCGCTATTCGCTGTCGATGGATGAATTCCTGTCCTGGCAGCGCCTGTTGGAAGATCACGGTGTGCGCGGCTTGCGCGCCACCCGCGTACAGGACTATCGCCCGCCGGAACGCATCACGCGCTAGGCACTCATCCGCCCTTGAGCAGATGCCTCGAATATCTTTCATCGCGCCGCAAGGATCCGTCCCTGCGGCGCGATGCTTTTATCCACAGATTTTTATCGCCGCTCGGCAGCTTTTTCCCAGCCCTCGGCAAATATTGCCCACCGTTAACCAGTTGTTCACCGGGCCGCCCCTAAAAGCGGGGAGATCGGAGCGCCGAAACCTTTCGGCATCGGCTCCGCAGACCGCTTCTTGGCTCAAGGTGCGCCGTGATCGAGACCATCCGCAATCTGGGACCCGTCCGCCTTCTCACCATCGCCGGTGTGCTCGCCGGCGTGGTCGGGTTCTTCTTTTTCCTCATGACGCGTTTGACGGCGCCGGACATGGCGCTGCTCTACAACGACCTGAGCACCAGCGATAGCGGCCGCATCGTCGGCAAGCTCGAAACCATGAACGTCCCCTACGAGCTGCGCGGCAACGGCACCAGCATCATGGTGCCGAACGACCAGGTTCTCCGCCTGCGCATGTCGATGGCCCAGGAAGGCTTGCCGGCCGGCGGCAATATCGGCTACGAAATCTTCGACAAGTCCGACTCGCTCGGCACCTCGAGCTTCGTCTTGAACATCAATCACTTGCGGGCCCTCGAAGGCGAACTGTCGCGCACCATCGGTTCGCTCGCCTATGTGCGCTCCGCGCGCGTCCACCTCGCCCTGCCGAAACGCGAACTGTTCCAGCGCGACCAGCAGGAGCCGACCGCCTCGGTCGTCTTGCAGATGAACGGCGGCCGGCGTCTCGACAAATCCGAAGTGCTGGCAATCCAGAATTTGGTCGCCGCCGCCGTGCCGCGCCTCAAGCCGGCGCGCATCTCGATCATCGACGGCCAAGGCACCTTGCTCGCCCGCGGCCAAGACGGCGATGCCGCCAGCGGCGTCGGCACGCAGACTGGCGACGAGGCCAAAACCGCTTATGAATCCCGCTCCGTGCGCATGGTCGAGGAGATGCTCGAGCGTATTCTCGGTCCGGGCCGCGTTCGCGCCGAAGTCACCGCGGAAATGGACTTCGACCGCATTTCGACCACCTCGGAAACCTACGATCCCGACGGGCAAGTGGTGCGCTCCACCCAGACGGTCGCCGAAAACTCGAATTCGCGCGAATCCGCCGCCGCCACCGTTTCCGTCCAGAACAATATCCCGACGCAGCCGGCGCCGAACGGCGACGGCGCGGCGGGCGCCGCCAATGCCTCGAACCGCAACGAGGAAACGGTCAATTACGAAATCTCCCGAACGACCAAGACGCACGTTCGCGAAAGCGGCAGCGTGAAACGTCTGTCGGTCGCCGTGGCGGTGGACGGCAATTACGACGCCCAGAAAGCCTACCAGCCGCGCAGCCCGGAAGAACTTGCGCAGCTTGCCCGCCTGGTCAAATCGGCCGTCGGATTCGACGAAAAGCGCGGCGACAGCGTCGAGGTCATCAACATGCGCTTCGCCGGCGGACCCGATAGCGCCGACGATGGCCCGCGCCCGCTGTTCGGCCTGGACAAGAACGACTACATCCGAATCGCCGAAATGGTCACTCTCGGTATCGTCGGCATTCTCGTCATCCTGCTCGTGGTGCGACCGATCGTCCGCCGCTTCCTCGAAGCGCTTCCCGAAGCTATCGCCAACAGCAAGCAGATGATCGCCGATAGCACCGCCTCAGCGAAACCCGCTCTGCCGGGCACCGGGCCCAACATGCTCGGCATGGCGCCTGCCATGGCGGGCGACGCCGGAGCCATGATCGAATCGACCATCGACATGCAGCAGGTCGACGGCCGAGTACGCGAATCCTCAGTGAAGAAGATCGGCGAAATCGTCGACAAGCATCCCGAAGAAGCCGTCAACATCATCCGCAACTGGATGTATCGCGACAGCTAAATCCCAATACTCGACCAAGGCCGCCGCCCCCGTATCCGATAGGCAACGAGCTGAGTCATGACGACGACGATTGAAGATTACCGCGGACTGAACGGCCACCAAAAGGCCGCCATCATGATGCTCGCCCTGAATGAAGACCAGGCGACCAAGCTCTTCTCCTTGATGGACGAGGAAGAGATCAAGGAATTGTCGCAGGCGATGGCGCAGCTCGGCACCATCAACTCGGTCGTGCTCGAACGCTTGTTCGGCGAGTTCGTCGAACAGCTGTCGATGACGGGTTCGCTCGTCGGCAGCTTCGAGAGCACCGAACGGCTGCTCCTCAAGACCATGCCGAAAGAGCGCGTTGATGCCATCATGGATGAGATTCGCGGTCCTGCCGGCCGTACCATGTGGGACAAGCTCGGCAACGTCAACGAGCAGGTCCTGGCCGCCTATCTGAAGAACGAATATCCGCAGACCGTCGCCGTGGTCTTGTCCAAGATTCGCCCGGAACATGCCGCGCGCGTGCTCGGCACCCTGCCCGAGTCCTTCGCGATGGAAGTCGTCATGCGCATGTTGCGCATGGAGATGGTTCAGAAGGATGTGCTCGACGGCGTTGAAAAGACGCTTCGCGCGGAATTCATGAGCAATCTGGCGCGTACCAACCGCCGCGATCCGTACGAAATCATGGCGGAGATTTTCAACAACTTCGATCGCAACACCGAGGGCCGTTTCATGGGCTCGCTCGAAGAGCGCAGCCACGAATCGGCCGAGAAGATCAAGGCCCTCATGTTCACGTTCGAGGATCTGGCCAAGCTCGATCCGACCGGCATCCAGACGCTGCTGCGTGGCACGGAAAAATCCAAGCTATCGCTCGCTCTCAAAGGCGCCTCCGAAGCGCTGCGCAATCTGTTCTTCACCAACATGTCCGAACGCGCCGGTAAGCTGCTGCGCGAAGAGATGGACGATATGGGCCCGGTGCGTCTGCGCGAAGTCGACGAAGCGCAGATGTATATGGTCAACGTCGCCAAGGATCTCGCGGAGAAAGGCGAAATCGTCATCGCCCAGAACAAGGAAGAGGACGAGTTGGTTTACTAGGCTTTGCCCGGTAGGTCGCACGCATCATGAACAACGGTACAAAATATCTCTTCGAGACGTCCTTCGATCCGGCGAAATCCGTCGATCCAGACGTCCCCCCGCCGCCGACCTTCTCGCAAGAGGATATGGCCGCCGCGCGCACCGAAGGGTTTCGCGAGGGCCACGCCGCCGGTCATGCCGAAATGGCTCGTAGCATCGAACAAGCCGCCGCCGATGCGCTCACCGTGATCGGCGCGCAACTTGCGCAGATGAACGGCAGCTTCGAGGATATTCGCGCTGGTGCGATTGCCAGCGGCGTCGAAGTTGTCGCCGCCACGGTGCGCAAATTGATCCCTGCCTTGGCCAAGCGCAATGGCCTCGCCGAGATTGAGCATCTGGTGCGTGACAGCCTGCACTCTCTCTACGACGAGCCGCGCGTCGTCATTCGCGCGCATGACAGCGTCATCGAAGCCTTGCAAGACCGCGTCGACGGCATCGCCGCCGCGTCCGGATTCATGGGCAAGGTCGTGCTGTTCGGCGACGAGCAGTTCAGCGAAACGGATTGTCGGGTCGAATGGGCCGACGGCGGCGCCGAGCGCAATCTCGGAGAACTTTGGCGTCGCATCGACGCCGCAATCGAACGGGTGACGGACGGCAACGGCGCCGCGCCCCAGTCCACCACGAACGGGGCCGCAACCCTCGGTTAACCAGGAGACTATCATGGCCGACAACGACACCACAGATCCGACCGCCATTTTCGATGCGCCGAAGCAGCAGCCCGCTGCCGGCGTTCCCGCCGCCGCCGACGACAGCGATCGGCCGCGCACCGCCGGCGATCTTTCCGCCGTCTACGATATTCCCGTGCAGGTTTCGGCCGTGCTCGGCCGCGCCAACATGCAGGTCAGCCAGTTGCTCAAGCTCGGGCGCGGCGCCGTCGTCGAACTCGATCGCAAGGTCGGCGAAGCGGTCGATATCTACGTCAACAACCGGCTCGTCGCGCGCGGCGAAGTCGTCGTCGTCGATGAACGCCTCGGCGTGACCATGACCGAAATCGTCAAGGCGGATCACGCCTAACGGCGACCGGCGTAAGTTACGGCTGACCCTTTCGTTATCGCGTTTCCACCAGGAGCGACCACTATGCGGCTCATCATCATCGGTTCCTTGAACGGCCAGATCGGCGCGGCAAGCAAGATCGCCATGGCGCGCGGCGCCAAGGTCAGCATTGTCGAGGACATCGAATCGGCCTTGCAGGCTCTGCGCGCCGGACAAGGCGCCGATGTGATCATGGCGGATATCCGGCTCGATATCCGCAAGCTGGTCGATTGCCTGGCCTCCGAACGCATCAATGTGCCGGTCGTCGCCTGCGGTCTCGGCAATGATGCCGACGCCGCGGTCTCCGCCATCCGCTGCGGCGCCAAGGAATACATTCCCTTGCCGCCCGACCCGGAACTGATCGCCGCCGTCCTGGAGGCGGTGACCGAGGAAAGCCACGCCATCGTCCACCGCGATCCCGTCATGGCCGCGACCATCCGCCTCGCCGACCAGATCGCCCAGTCCGATGCCACCATCATGATCAACGGCGAATCCGGCACCGGCAAAGAGCTGCTCGCGCACCACATCCACCAGAAATCGCGCCGCGCCAAGAACAAGTTCATCTCGGTCAATTGCGCGGCGATTCCGGAGCATCTGCTCGAATCCGAATTGTTCGGCCACGAAAAAGGCGCCTTCACCGGCGCCGTCGCCCGGCGCATCGGCAAGTTCGAGGAAGCCAATGGCGGCACCCTCTTGCTCGACGAAATCAGCGAGATGGACCCGCGCCTACAGGCGAAACTCCTGCGCGTGATCCAGGAGCGCGAAGTGGATCGCGTCGGCGGCACGGCCCCGGTGAAAGTCGATATCCGTTTGATCGCCACCTCGAACCGCGATCTCGAAGAGGCCGTGCGCCAGGGCGTGTTCCGCGAAGACTTGTTCTTCCGCCTGAACGTCGTCACCATTCGCGTGCCGGCCTTACGCGAACGCGCCGACGATATCGAGCTGCTCGCCGAATTCTTCGTCACGAAATATTCCGCCCTCAACAGTGTCCCGCTGCGCGCTCTCTCGGTCGCGGCGCGCGAGAAGCTGCATAGCCACGCTTGGCGCGGCAACGTCCGCGAACTGGAAAACGCCATGCACCGCTCGGTGCTGCTCGCCGAAGGTCCGGAAATCACGCCCGACGCCATCCTCTTGTCGTTCAACACGACCCGCGAAGGCATCGCCAACGCTTACAACGAGGAAAACAGCGCCATCGCCAACGGCGCGGTCGCCGGCGCCGCCGCAGTGCGCCGCTTTGTCGGCCGCACCGTCTCCGAAGTCGAGCGCGATTTGATCATCGAAACCTTGCAGCATTGCCTAGGCAACCGGACGCATGCCGCCAACATTCTCGGCATCTCCATCCGCACCCTGCGCAACAAGCTGAAGCAATATACGGAAGAGGGCGTGCCGGTGCCGATGCCGGGCGAACAGATGGAAGCGACGGCCTGACGGCAAAGCAACCGTAGGACCCGCCCATGTCCCTTCCCTCAACCGACGTCGCCGGCCCGACCGGCGCTTCCGCCGGCTTTCTCGGCCTTGCCAACGCGCTCCTGAAGCGCGGCGACATCGCGCTCGCCATCGGCGTCGTCAGCATCCTGATGGTGCTGATCCTGCCGTTGCCGACCTGGCTGCTCGACTTGAGCATCGCCATGTCCTTTGCCCTATCCGTGCTGATCCTGATGACCTGCCTGTTCATCTCGCGGCCGCTGGATTTCAGCTCTTTCCCGACCGTACTGCTGATCGCCACCATGCTGCGCTTGGCGCTCAACCTCGCCTCCACCCGCTTAATCCTCGCGCAAGGCCACGAAGGCACCCACGCCGCCGGCAAGGTCATCGAGGCCTTCGGCAATTTCGTGATGGGCGGCAATTTCGTCATCGGCGTCATCGTCTTCGCCATCCTGGTGATCGTGAATTTCGTCGTCATCACCAAGGGCTCGGGCCGCATCGCCGAGGTCGCCGCGCGTTTCAGCTTGGATGCAATGCCCGGCAAGCAAATGGCGATCGACGCCGACCTGTCGTCTGGCCTGATCGACGAGAACGAAGCCCGCCTGCGCCGCAAGACGCTGGAGGACGAAAGCACCTTCTTCGGCGCCATGGATGGTTCGGCCAAATTCGTGCGCGGCGACGCCATTGCCGGCCTGTTGATCACGTTCATCAACGTCATCGGCGGCATCATCATCGGCATGGCGCAGAAAGGCCTTAGTTTCGGCCAAGCCAGCCACTATTACACGGTCATGACCGTCGGCGACGGCCTCGTCAGCCAGATTCCGGCCCTCGTCGTTTCGACCGCCGCCGGCATGCTCGTCTCGAAGGCCGGCGTCAACGGCACCGCCGACAAGGCGCTGTTCGCCCAACTCGGCGGTTATCCCGCCGCGCTCGGTCTGTCGGCCAGCTTGCTCGTGCTGATGTCCCTGCTGCCCGGCATTCCCATGCTGCCCTTTCTCGGTCTCGCCGGCGGCGCCGGCTACTTGGCTTGGCGGCTCAGCAAGAAACAGGCGCAGGCGCGCGACGACATCGTCACGGCCGAACAGCGCGCCACCGACGCCATTCCGCTCGCCGAAGAGCCAATCTCGGCCTCGCTGCAGATGGATTACATCCGCCTAGAGCTCGGCTACGGCCTGCTGCAGCTGATCAATAACGAAAACGGCCAACGCCTCACCGATCAAATCAAGGCGCTGCGCCGCCAGCTTGCCGGCGACATGGGCTTCGTTCTGCCTTCGGTGCGCATCCAGGACAATATGCAGCTGCCGGCCAACACCTATCTGGTGCGCGTCAAGGAGATCGAGGCCGGTCGCGGCGACCTGCGCCCCAACATGCTGCTGGTGATGGACCCCAAGGGCGAGCGGATCGCGCTAGCCGGCGAGGAAACCGTCGAACCGACCTTCGGCTTGCCAGCCATGTGGATCGCCGAAGGCCTGCGCGAGGAAGCCTCGTTCCGCGGCTACACAGTCGTCGATCCCGCCACCGTCGTCACCACGCATCTTACCGAAGTGGTGAAGGAGAACATGTCCGAACTCCTGTCCTACGCCGAGACGCAGAAGCTTCTCGACGAAATGAACAAGGAGCAGCAGAAGCTCGTCGCCGACCTCATCCCGTCGCAGATTTCGGTCTCCGGCCTGCAGCGCGTTCTGCAAAACCTGCTCGCCGAACGTCTGTCGATCCGCGATCTGCCGACGATCCTGGAAGGCGTGTTCGAATCCTGCAGCTATACGCACAATCTTTCGTCGATCACCGAACATGTCCGCACGCGCCTGGCGCGCCAGATCAGCGACGCCAACATGACCGCCGCGGGCTACGTTCCGATGATCACCCTATCGCCGGAATGGGAGCAGGCCTTCGCCGAATCCCTGATCGGCACCGGCGAGGATCGTCAGTTGTCGCTGGCGCCCAGCCGCCTGCAGGATTTCATCACCAAACTGCGCCAGGTGTTCGAGCGTCAGGCCATGCTCGGCGAGAACCCGGTGTTGCTGACCAGCGCCAATGTGCGGCCTTACGTACGCTCTATCGTCGAACGCTTCCGTCCGGCCACCACTGTCATGGCGCAGACGGAAGTCCATCCGAAGGCGCGTATCAAGACTCTCGGACAGATCTGACGCGGCTTAGGGGGAGCGCGGACCGATGCGGCTCAAGACCTTCACGGCAGAGAACATGGCAGCGGCGATGAAGCTGGTGCGCGCCGAACTTGGCGCCGACGCTATCATCGTCTCCAGCTTCGAGACGGCGGGCGGCGGCGTCGAACTGGTCGCCGCGGTCGAACGGTCCGCAACGCCGGATTTCGACATCGCGCCGCTCTCGGCAGAACCGGACGACGCGATCGATGCCCTGCAAGACATCCTCGATTACCATCGCCTGCCAGCAGCGCTCCTCGAAAGCCTCGCCAGCGCCGCAAGCACTCTGGAGACCGACGATACGCTTCTCGCGCTCGCCGGCGCGCTCGATGCCACCTTCGTGTTCGCGCCCTTGGGGCATGAAGCGCGTTCCCTCTTGCTGATCGGGCCGCCCGGGGCCGGCAAGACCGTGACTGCAGCCAAGCTCGCGGCACGCGCGCGGCTTGCCAAACGCAGCGTCGCCCTGATCACAACGGACACGCTGCGCACCGGCGCAGCCGAACAATTCGCCGGTTACGCCGCGTTGCTCGGCATCGACCCGCAGGTCGCCGATACGGCTGAAGAGCTGCAGGATGCCATCAGCGCCGCCGTCGGCGCAGCGCTCATCCTGATCGACAGCACCGGCGTCAATCCGTTCGATGCCGATGACATGGCCCGCCTCGGCGAGTTCATCGCCGCAAGCGGTGCCGAGCCGCTCCTCGTGCTTCCCGCCGGCATGGACGCCGATGAAGCCGCCGACATGGCCCGCGCTTTCGCCGCTCTTGGCGCGACGCGCCTGCTCACGACGAGGCTCGACACCGCGCGCCGCCTCGGCAGCCTGCTGACGGCGGCCGAAGCGGCAAATCTCCGCCTGTGCGACGTCGGCATCGGACCGCATTTGGCCGACGGCCTCAGCCCGCTCAATCCGCTCGCGCTTGCCCGCCTGCTCGCCGCCGCCCCCGCCGATCGCGTCGCCAGCCTGACGACGACGGCTTCCTCTTTTGCCGAGACGATGCCATGACCCAGCAATTTCGCCCCTTCACCGTCGTCGGCAACGGCTCCGCCAGCGCGGCGCTTCCCCTGCCCAACGTTATCGCCATCAGCTCGGGCAAGGGCGGCGTCGGCAAAACCTGGCTGTCTGTCACGCTATGCCACGCGCTGGCGCGCAGCGGCGGCCGCGTGCTGCTGTTCGATGGCGATCTCGGTCTCGCCAACATCGATATTCAGCTCGGCCTCGCGCCCAAGCATGATCTCGCGTCCGTCATCGCCGGCCGGCGCAGTCTGAAAGGTACGGCCTTCCGCTACGAGGACGGCGGCTTCGACATCATCGCCGGCCAGTCCGGCGCCGGCGGTCTCGCCAGCCTCCCACCGGCCCGTCTCGTCGCGCTGCGCGATGAGTTGATGGCCCTAGCCGTCTCTTATGATTGGCTGGTCATCGACATCGGCGCCGGTATCGACCGCACGGTGCGCGCTTTGCTCAGCCGCGCCGGAATCGGCCTCGTCGTCACCACGGACGAGCCAACCGCGCTCACCGACGCCTACGCTCTTATCAAAGTCATCAAAAGCGAACGGCCCGAAGCTGATTTGCGGGCCGTCATCAACAAAGCGGCCTCCTCGCGGGATGGCGAGCGCACCTATGCAACGTTGCTCCGCGCCTGTGAGAACTTCTTGAAATACAGCCCGCCGCTCGCCGGCGTGGTCCGCAACGATCCCCATGTGCGCGATACGATCCGCCAGCAGGCACCGCTGCTCATGCGCTACCCCAACAGCGATGCGGCCGGCGACGTGACGGCCTTGGCCGAACGACTCGCGAGTCTGGTGCCGCTCCGAGGCGTTTCATGAGCGATATCGCCCCGCTGCGCGCCGCCGTCGCCGTCAGCGCCACGGCCGCCCCCGGGGCGGTCAATGCAACAGCGGCGCTCGCGACCATTGCCGGCGGGGCGGTTCCCACTGCCTTGACCCAACTCGGCGTCGGGGCGGTCATCACCGGCGTCGTCGCCGAGCGCGGTCCGCGCGGCCAAGTCATCATGCGCACCGACAAAGGCAGCCTGACCTTGCAGACGGCCTTAGCCCTGCGCGTCGGGGCCGCCATAACCGTCCAGATCCAATCGCTCGGCGCGCAATCGCAAATGATGATCCTGTCGGTCGATGGTCAACCGCTGGCGAACCAACAAGCCGGCGCCATCGCGAAGCAGGCTCCGGCTTCTCCGCTGAACACGCCCAGCCTGAGCCCATCCGCCGATAAAACGTCGCTCGCCGCCAGCGCCCCCGCAGCCAGGCCAGCGACAACTCCACCCTCGCCGGCAGCGGCCCCGCAGGCTTTGCGGGCCGGCGCCGTCTTGACCGGCCTGCTGATGCCGCAATCCCCGGTACCTGGCAGCTCTCCGGCGTCAACGCCGGTCACGGCGCCTCCCCTCGTCGCTCGCGGCGGCGAAGACTCCATCTCCGTCCGTATTCTTGGTATCACGCCGCCCCGCCCCGCCCCGGCGCTAACGCCTGATCCGAGCCCACCGCGCTCGAGTCTCGCACCGGCGGCTGCCGACGCCGTCACCTTCACCGCAACCGTGATCGAGGCAGGATCTGACGAAGCGGGCGGTAGCACTTTGCTGCGCACGCCGTTCGGCATGGTGCGATTGCCCGTCCCGGCCCATGAACCAGCCGGTAGCCAGATCGCCCTGGAATTGCTCACGCCCCGCGACGGCACGAGCCCGCGGATAGCCAGCATCGGCCACGAACTTGGAACGCCGCGGCAAATCCTAGCGCTCGGCCAAGAATGGCCGGCTTTGCGCAACCTTGTCGCCGCTCTCGAAACGGAAGCGCCCGAACTCGCCCAGCAAATCCTGGCGACCACCGTTCCGCGTGTCGGTCCGACCCTCGCCGCAGGCATGCTGCTGTTCGTCGGCGCCATGCGCAATGGCAACCTACGAAGCTGGCTCGGCGAACAAACGATCGACGCCCTGGAACGTCGCGGTCATGGCGGTTTGGTCAAACAACTGGCCGATGACATGGCCGTCTTGCCGCGCCTCGCCGAAACCCAAGAGAACGGCTGGCAAACCCTTTTGCTGCCCGTGTTCGATGGCGAAGCCTTACGCCAGATTCGCATGTCGCTTCGCCGTTCGCGCAAGGACGAGAAGGGTGAGCGCAAGGACGGCGCGCGCTTCATCATCGAAGCCGAATTGAGCAAGCTCGGACCATTGCAGTTGGACGGTTTGGTGCGCATGCCACAATTCGATCTCGCGGTCCGCACGCGCGAGAATATGCCGCCCGACCTGCGCGCCAATATTGTCGAGATTTTCAACGATGCCTTGCAGGCCACAGGCATGAAGGGCGCCGTGACTTTCCAAGTCTCGCGCGATTTCCGCCCCGGCCCGTTCGAGAACTGGCAGGCCTCCGGTCAAGGCGTCACCGTTTAGAAGCTTGGCTCAGCCGGCCTGTTCGCTGCTGCGGCGGTGCAATTGCAGGCCCATCTCGTCGAGTTGGCTCTGCTGCAGGCGCTTGAGCTTCTCCGCTGACTCGCGGTCGCGGCGCGCCTTCACGATGTCGAATTTCTTCAAATCGCGGAATGCTTCGGCCACGTCTTCCAGCGCCAGTCGAATCTGGCCCTCCACTTCGGCGAGAGACTGCGCGAGCGTCGCGCGCCGCGCTATCACCGCATTGGCATATTGACCGTAGGCGATGCCCGCTTCGATCGAACCGGCGGCGACCTTTTGCTCGGCCGCCATCTCCCGTTCGAGCATGGACAGTTGATCGCGCAACCGCGCGGCCAGGCGCTCAAGCTCGGCCAAAGCCAGACGCTTCTCATCGAGCTTCCATTTGTTGAGGCGGATCAGACCGTCCAACCCGTTCATGCGGCGCTACCCTGCAGAATGGCGGCGAGTTGCGCGTAGCCATCCGCGAGACTTGCCTGTTCATGCCGCGACTGCTTGAGAAAGCCATCGAGCGCCGGGTAGTAGCGGATCGCCTCGTCGGTCTTGGGATCGCTGCCGGGACGGTACGCCCCGAGGCGGATCATCTCGGCCATGTCTTCATAGGCCGAGAGCAATTCGCGGGCGCGGCCGACCAGCGTGTTCTCATCGTCGTTGTTGCAGCCCGGCATGGCGCGCGACAGGCTGCGGAGCAGATTGATCGCCGGATAGCGCCCGCGTTCGGCGATCGAGCGCTCAAGCACGATATGGCCGTCGAGAATGCCGCGCACCGCGTCGGCGATCGGCTCGTTATGGTCGTCGCCATCCACCAGCACGGTGAACAGGCCGGTGATGTTACCCTGGCCGTGCAGCCCGGGGCCGGCGCGCTCCAGCAACTTGGGCAATTCGGAAAAGACGGTCGGGGTATAGCCCTTGCTGGTCGGCGGCTCGCCGGCCGACAAGCCGATCTCGCGCTGTGCCATGGCGAAGCGCGTCACGCTGTCCATCATGCAGAGCACGTTGGAGCCCAGATCGCGGAAGTATTCGGCCATCGACAACGTCATATAAGCCGCCTGACGGCGCATGAGAGGCGATTCGTCCGATGTCGCGACGACGACGACGCTGCGCGCCAGGCCCTCCTCGCCGAGTTCGTCGGTGATGAATTCCTGCACTTCGCGGCCGCGTTCGCCGATCAGGCCGATGACGCTGACGTCGGCCGCCGTATAGCGCGCGATCATCCCGAGCAGCACGGACTTGCCGACACCGGAGCCGGCGAAAATGCCCATGCGCTGGCCACGGCAGCAGGATAGGAAAGTGTTGATGGCGCGCACGCCGAGATCGACCTTGCCGCTCACGCGCTGGCGCGCATGCGCCGGCGGCGGGTTGTTCTTCAGCGGATAGATGACATCGCCGTCCGGCAAAGGCCCCTTGCCGTCGATCGGTTCGCCCATGGCGTTGATGACGCGACCGAGCCAGGCCGTGGTCGGGCGCACGACCGGGGCGGCATCGATCACGTCGGCCTTGCAGCCGAGTCCGACGCCTTCGAGCGCGCCGAACGGCATGAGAAGCGCGCGACCGTCGCGGAATCCGACCACTTCGCAAGTGAGTTTGCGATCGCCACGCGCGGCGATCGAGCAACGGTCGCCGACCGACAGGCGGCGTTGAACGCCGCCCACTTCGACCAGCATCCCCTGCACGGCCGTGACCCGACCGTAAAGATTGCAGTCTGGAATTTGCTTGATGTTGGCAAGCAGGACGTTCAGCGCATCAGGCAAGGCGGGGATCCCAGTCCAAGCTGTGGATAACTTTTGTGCCGGGTCGTAGATATCCCCCCTAGATACGGGGGGCCCGCGCGGCAGAACCCCATAATGTCGTTAACTGCTTAAAATTCGCTGAAGCCTGAGTGAAATCTTTGCCCCGCCGACGCAGCGCCAAGCGCGCCAAAGACCCGATAAAATCGGCCTTTGACGAAGCTTTAAGTAAAGGTTTTGTTAACTTGAACCCCCACATAATGACTTCTATGGTTAATACCCACTGAAGAGATTGCGGGGGATCCGGTCATGCGTGTTTTGCTGATTGAAGACGACAGCGCCACGGCCAAAAGCATTGAGCTGATGCTGAAGTCGGAAGGTTTCGTCGTCGATTGCACGGATCTCGGCGAAGATGGCCTCGAGATCGGCAAGCTCTACGATTACGATCTCATGCTGCTCGATCTCATGCTGCCGGACATCGACGGCTATGAAGTTCTGCGCCGCCTGCGCGCCGCGCGCATCAACACACCGGTCTTGATCCTCTCGGGCCTCACCGAGCCCGACAAGAAGATCAAGGGCCTCGGCTTCGGCGCCGACGACTACCTGACCAAGCCGTTCGACAAGGGCGAGCTGATCGCCCGCATCCACGCCATCATCCGCCGCTCCAAGGGCCATTCCGAATCGGTCATTCGCACCGGCCGTCTGGTCGTCAATCTCGACGCCCGCACGGTCGAAGTGGACAACCAGCCGCTCCATCTGACCGGCAAGGAATACGGCATCCTCGAACTGCTCTCGCTCCGCAAGGGAACGACGCTGACCAAAGAGATGTTCCTCAATCATCTTTACGGCGGCATGGACGAGCCCGAGTTGAAGATCATCAACGTCTTCATCTGCAAGCTGCGCAAGAAACTGGCGACCGCGACGACCGGCGACAATTATATCGAAACCGTGTGGGGCCGTGGCTACGTGCTGCGCGACCCGAACGAGGACCCGCGCCTCGCCACCGGCAACGAAACCGTCGTTGCGCCCGTCTAATTTTCCGATTTAGGCCGCTGATGGGATCAGGCATTCCAGCCTGATTTCCCCCGGCGCCGCTGCGCTTGAAATTCCTGCGCCGACTGCCGTCGCGATCAAGGCGGCATAGGCTGCCGGCGCGGTTTTCGCGCTCAAATCTCCCACTGCCGCCTGCCCCGCCAAAGCCACCGCCATGTCGCCGGCCAGGACCGCCCGCTCGCCTTTGGCCAGCGCCGTCCAGCGCACAGCGCCGCCCACCGCCTCAGCCGCGAAGCTGAGCCGTCCCGCACCGCCCAGGCAATCGAGGGCAGTCAATCCCAGCAACAGCATGAGTTTGGCACCTTCGCGCGGAATCGCCGGAGGCAGCCCCATCTCCGGCCAGCTGACGCTGATGCGCTCGCCGACGGGCCATTCCAGCAACGCTGTGCGCGCTTCGGTGAGGCCCGCCGCAGCGCCAGAGGGCAGCCGCGCCGAGCCGAAAGCCAAACGGAAGAACTGCAGCTTACGCGCCGCCTCCTTGGCGCTGATCGCCACCAGGCCCAGCGCCTCGCCTCCGGGGTCGTCGCCCAGTTCCACGATCAATTCGATGCCATTATTGATGGCGCTGACCGGGCTGATGAGGTCATGGCAAAGCCGCGCATTGAGCAGCTCGATGAGGCGGGATTCGATAGCCTGATTCATGTCAACCGCGGCAAAAGCCGCTCCTTCGTCGATAAACCGAGCCGGCCTTTTGAGGCGAGACCCGACGCGATGGGCTAAACTGCCGCAGCGGCCGACGAATGACAACCGCTCGCGCTAAGCGCCAAACTATTCCGACCCGCCCACCGTGAATTTCCAGGAGGTAACTCCCAACCATGTCGAACGCCGCCGATCTCACGCCGGGCACCTATGTGCGCCATCCCGATCATCCGGAATGGGGCGTTGGTCAGATTCAATCGGCCATCGGCATGCGCATCACGGTTAATTTCGAGAACATGGGCAAACAACTGATCAATGCTGCCGTTATTAACCTTGTGCCCCTGAGCCTGGACGACATCAGCTAAGCCGAAATTGGTTAATGTCCTAAATTCATAGCTGCTCAGCATCCCCTGCGCTTGAACGGCTAAGAGCACATCTATAAATTATCGCGAATTCCATCGATCTGGCCGGCACTCGGCCACAGATGGCTGCGCGAGCCGGGGAAAGACTATGTTGAGCGGAAACGCGGGGCCGGCACTGCCGGTCGCGTCTTGCAGCGCATCTTTGCGCCGCCGTTCGCATGTTTCCGCCCGCACCGATTCTGACATTCGCTTCGCCAGCACGCGCCTGAAGCGGCGCAGAGCGCGCGCATGACTCCGCCCAAATCGAAATCCGCGGGCAAGGCCAAAGCTGAGGGCGCCGCCTCCATCCCTTTGCCGCCGGCGGAACCTGCAATCCCGCACATCGCCATCGGCCAAATCAGCAAGGATTCGCACAGCGATCTGCTGCGCGGCCTATGCGAACGGCTATCCCCGGCCTATGCCACGGACGCCGCCGGCAACATCGTCTATGCCAATCCCGCCTTCGCGCAAATTGCCCGCGCCTTATTCGACCTCCCGGCGGACGTGCAGGCCATCGACGAAACGCCGGCCGCCCTCATGCGCATCATCGAGCGGCTCTATCTTGCCCGTCGGCCGATCGAAACCCAGGAGACAGTCGGCATCGGCGGAACCCAGCGCACCTTCATCGGCCGCCATTTTCCGCTGCAGGATGCTTCCGGCGAGGTCGTCGGCTTCGGTGGGAGTTTCACCGATGTCACGCCGCTCAACCAGGCAGCGCAGCGCGCCAGCCAGATGGAAACTTGGCTGCAGGACGTCGTCCGCTCCGCGTCCGACTGGATTTGGGCGACAGACGCCAATCTCAACCTGATCTTCGTATCGGCGCGCATCGCCGAAACGACGGGATTGCCGCCGCACATATTGAAGGGCCGCTATCTGCTCAGCCTCGGCGAATTCGCCGGCGGCGGACGCGAAACGCCGAAGGAATTGCTGCAACGGCACGCGCCGTTCCGCCAAGTGCTCTTCATCATGCCCGACAGCAAGGGCGCGCAGCACTCGGTCCATCTCAGCGGTGTGCCCGTTTTCGACGACGCCAGCGGCAAATTTCTCGGCTATCGCGGCACCGGCACCGACGTCACGCGCCAACAGGTGGCCGAGAACGCCGAACGTCAGACATCCGCCGAACTCGCGAAAGCGATGGAGGCGCTGACCGCGCGCAACACGCAACTCGATCTCGCCCTGGAAGACGCGCGGGCCGCCGAGCGCGCCAAAATCGAGTTTCTCGCCATGATGAGCCA
This sequence comes from Rhizobium sp. Q54, assembly GCA_945861615.1. Taxonomy (GTDB): domain Bacteria; phylum Pseudomonadota; class Alphaproteobacteria; order SMXQ01; family SMXQ01; genus CAMAVH01. Next base: position 25,021 of record CAMAVH010000009.1, read on the forward strand.
TGAGTTGCGCACCCCGCTCAACGCCATCATCGGGTTCTCCGATGCCGCCATTCAGCGCGTGCTCGGCCCGCTCAGCGACCCTTACGTCGGTTACTTCCGCGACATTCACAAGGCGGGTCAGCATTTGCTGGCGATTATCAGCGACATCCTCGACACCGCCAATATCGAGACGCAGACGCTCTCGATCAGCGTCGCTCCGGTGCGCGCGCGCGAATTGATGTCCGAGGCGAAAGCGCTGATCGGCATGCGCGCGAGCGAGAAGCAGCTCAATATCGATGCCGTGGATATCGCCGATCACTGGACGATCCTCGCCGACCGGCTACGCACGCGGCAAATTCTCGTCAATTTGCTGAACAACGCCGTCAAGTTCACGCCTGACGGCGGTTCCATCGGTATCGAGACGCGCGAATATGCCGACGGACGTCTCGCGATCACGGTGTGGGACACTGGCATCGGCATCCCCGCCGCCGAGCTCGACCGCGTGTTCGAGCGCTTCTACCAGGTGAAAACCGAGGTCATGAGCCGGCGCCCCGAGGGCACCGGCCTCGGCCTGAGCGTGTCGCGTCAGCTGGCGCAACTCATGGGTGGCGATTTGACGGTGGAAAGCGCCCCTGGGCGCGGTGCGCGCTTTACCCTCACCCTGCCCCTGGCCAAGCCGGTCAAGGTCATCGACGGCTATAATTTGGCGTAAAAGGCCGATTTTGCCGTTTTGCGGCAAGCGTTTCACGCAATCGCGCATTTGAAAACCGCCGTATCCATCCTAATATAACGGCCATGATCGATCCATTCGGCCGCCATATCAGCTATCTCCGCGTCTCGGTGACGGACCGCTGCGATTTCCGCTGCGTCTATTGCATGGCCGAGGACATGACCTTCCTGCCCAAAGCCGACGTGCTGACGCTAGAGGAACTCGACCGGCTGTGCAGCGCCTTCGTGCGCCATGGCGTGAAGAAGCTGCGACTGACCGGCGGCGAACCGCTCGTGCGCAAGAACATCATGAGCCTGTTCGACTCGCTCGGCCGCCACCTCAAGAGCGGCGCGCTCGAAGAACTGACCCTGACGACCAATGGCTCGCAGCTCGCCAAATATGCCGACGACCTCGTGCGGGCCGGCGTCAAGCGGGTCAACGTCTCGGTCGACTCGCTCGATCCGCAGCGCTTCCGTGACATCACCCGACGCGGCGATCTTGCCGTCGTCATGGACGGGCTGCGCGCCGCCAAGGACGCCGGCCTCAAGGTCAAGATCAATGCCGTGGCGCTCAAGGGTGTCAACGAAGACGAATATGACGAGATGATCGCCTGGTGCGGACGCGAAGGGTTCACGCTGACGCTGATCGAGACCATGCCGCTCGGAGAGATCGACCAGGACCGTACCGATCAATATCTGCCGCTGTCGCTGGTGCGCGCGCGCCTGCAACGGCGCTGGACGCTAGACGACAGCGATTTCCGCACCGGCGGTCCGGCACGCTATGCCCGTATCGCGGAAACCGGCGGACTGATCGGCTTCATCACGCCGCTGACGCACAACTTCTGCGAAAGCTGCAACCGCGTCCGCCTGACCTGCACCGGCACTCTCTTCATGTGCCTCGGACAAGACGACGCGGCGGATTTGCGCGCGCCCCTGCGAGCCGGCGCCGACGACGCAAAACTCGATGCAGCGATCGTCGAAGCCATCGCGCGCAAGCCCAAAGGTCACGACTTCATCATCGACCGGCGGCAAGACAAGCCGGCATTGGCGCGTCATATGAGCGTGACCGGCGGCTAAGGCCGCCACCAACGAAAATCGGACGAGATCAATCGTCCGCACGACACATCAGGGAGTAAGGCGATGGGGGAGATTCTCGGGCTCGGGCTGACCCATTTCGGCGGCTTCATGTTTCCCGACGAGGAAATGGCCGCACGCATCGGCGCCGCCATGAAAAGCCCGAAACTGCCCGATCATTTACGCGATCCGGCAAATTGGCCGGCGCGAATGCGCGAAGAATGGGGCAGCGACAAGGGCGCCGCCTTCGCCGCTAAGCACAAAACCGATTTCTTTGCCGGCGTCAGCCATATTCGCGCAGCCCTCGACGACTTCAAACCCGACGCGGTCATCATCTTCGGCGACGACCAATACGAATGTTTCCGCGAAGATCTGGTGCCGCCCTATTGCGTCTTCATCATGGATAAATTCCAGGTGAAGCCCTACCAGCGCGCGCGCGGCATCGGCGGCCCGGCGATCAACATCTGGAACGATCCGCTCGACACAGTGATCGACTATCCGGGCGCCACCCGAATCGCCAAGACGCTCGCCGCCGAGCTGCTCGGCCACGGCTTCGATCCCGCTTACAGCTATTCCTTGCCGCATCAGGACTATCTCGGCCACGCCTTCGCCAACACGTTGCTGTTCCTCGACCATGCACGCCAAGGCTGGCCCTATCCGATCATTCCGTTCGCCATCAATGCCTACGGCTCGGCCTTGATCCGCGAGAAAGGCGGCCTCGACGGCGCCGGTAGCGACGATACGGAGATGGATCCGCCGGGCCCCTCGCCCAAACGCTGCTATGATCTCGGCGTCGCCATCGCCCGGGCGCTTAAGCCGAGCCCCTGGCGCGTGGCCTTGGTCGCCACGGCGAGCTTTTCGCACGCCTTTCTCACCGATAAGAACCACCGGCTCTATCCCGATTTGCCGGCCGACCGCGAACGTTTCGCGGAGCTGAAGGCCGGCAATTACGCCGCCTGGCGCGAACTGCCGCTCAGCCAGCTGGAAGCCTCGGGTCAGCATGAACTGCTCAATTGGTATCCCGTCATCGGCGCCATGGCCGAGCTGGGCCAAAAACCGTCCTATTGCGAATTGTTGGAGACCTACACGATGAACTCCAACAAATGCGTGGCGCTCTTTCCGCCCGCCGGCTGAAGGCCTGAAGGGGGATATGGCGTAAAACGCCGTTGCCTCTTAAAATGAGCATTACCAAGACGCACGGCCCCGTCGCGTCCGCCGGCATCAGGACATATCGTGATTCGCGGCAGCGCCTTTTCCGCCATTTTGCATGGGCTTTTACTCGCCGGCATATTTTTCGGCTTGCCCAGCATCATGTTTTTTGTCGATGAACCGACGCTGGAAGATGCGCCGCGGATTGAAATAGCCACCGTCACTCCCGAAGAATCCGCCGCCATCGACAAGGCTGCCGCGCGCCCCTTGCCGGACATCGAGGCGCCGAACGGCGGCAAGAACGGACTGACCACCGACGCCATCAATACGGAAACGCCGGAAGATCGCCGCACGATCTTGCAAAGCAGCGCTGCGTCCAGCACGCAGGTTACTTCCGCCGAAACGAAGATCGACGAGAAAACCCCGACACCGAACCCGGCGCCCGATCCGACGCCACCGACGGAAGCAGTTGCGGAACAGCCGCGGCCTGATCCGCCGCCCGTGCCGATAACGCCCCCCGAACCACAGCCGCAGGACACGCGCGTCGAGCCGCCGGTGCCGCAACCAACTCCGACGCCAATCCTCAGCGAAGTGACGCCAACCCCGCCGCCGCCCGATCCGGCACGGCCGACGCCGCCCGATCCACTCCCCGTTCCGCCGACGCCGCAAACGGCGCAACCGATACCGTTGCCGCCAACGCCGCTGCTGCCGCCTCAGCCGAGCTCTCCGCAACCGACGATCCCTGCGCAAGCTGCCGCCCCGGCGCTGCCCGCCATCGCCTTTCTTCCCAGCCTGCCGTCGCAGACCGCCAATGCGCCGCCGGCCGCCGCATCGCCCAATCCGCCCGCCGAGCCTCCCGCCAGCGCCGCACCGCCCCCGCCGAGCGCATCGCCCCCGCCGCCGTCCGCCACGACGCTGCTCAAGAATGCCGATGCGGTGGCACAAGCGATTTTGCCGCTCGCCAAGGCATTCCCGCGCCTCGACAGCACCGTCGGCGAAATTCTTGCCGCCCAATCGCGCGATGCGACAGCGGCACTCCTCGCCGCCGAGGGCACGCCCGCGCTACAGCAATCCATCGGCCGCATGGTCGCGGCGGCAGAACAAGGCTATGCCCATGCCCAATTCAGCCTCGCCGAAATCTACCTGAGCGGCAACGGCCAGCCGCGCGACATCGCGCGCGGCAAACAGTATCTTTTGCGCGCCAGCATGAACGGTTATCTGCCGGCGCAATTGCTGACGGCGGCGATTGCGGTGGAGGGCAGCGTGGCCGAACGGGATCTCGCCGAAGCCCATGCCTGGCTTTCGATCGCCGCCGAAAAGGGCAGCAAGGCCGCAAGCGAGACCCTGAAAGAGCTCGAAAAGCGGATGACCGTGCGCGACGATTTACGCGCGCGACAACGGCGCAATCAACTCCGTCAGGTTTTTGTGCTGTCCCAGCCGAAAATCCTCGATCCGGCCAAAAAACAGCCATTGGACGAGGACTTGCGTATTGCCACCACGCTAGGCGACGAGGAGGCGGTCTATGTCCTGCTCGCACAAGGGTCTGATGCCAACAAGCCCGATGAGGATGGCCGCACGGCGGCGATCGAGGCGGCTTGGCGCGGTTACGGCAAGATTCTCGATGCACTCATCGAACAGGGCGCCGACGCCAAGGTCACGGACGGCAGCGGCAAGACGGCGCTGATGTGGGCGGCCATCAATGGCCATGCGGCCATTGCCGAAAGCCTGATCAAGGCCGACGTGCCCATCAACGCGCGGGACCAAGAAGGCCTCACCGCCCTGATGCGCGCCGCCTGGAACGGCCATGGCGATGTCGTGCAACTTCTGTTGCAACGGAGAGCCGATCCGAACCTGCGCGACCGCAACGGCCAAACCGCCCTCGATTACGCCAGGCGCTCGCGGCATCCCGAAACGATCCGTCTGCTGCAAGCGGCATCCCGCATCTAAACCCGCTGCCGCTGGCCGTTTGCCGATGCTCAGTGTAGTCTGGCGGACGCAGCCCATCCGTCATCCGCTTTTGCAAGATCGCCCCATGCCGAACCATAAGATCGCCTTCGTCGCCGCGCGCGGCCAGCCGGCTCAAGAAGCCCTGCTGCGCCTGACCGAACGCTATGGCAATGTCACGCCGGCCAAAGCCGATGTCGTCGTCGCGCTCGGCGGCGACGGGTTCATGCTGCAAACTTTGCATCGGCACATCAAACGTCAGGTGCCGATTTACGGCATGCATCGCGGCTCCGTCGGCTTTCTCATGAATACCTATCGGGAAGCCCGTCTGCCTGAGCGTTTGAAGGCTGCCGCATCGGTGACCGTGCATCCTTTGCGCATGCGCGCCATCACGGCCAACGGCAAAGAACACGAAGCCTTGGCGATCAACGAAGTTTCCTTGCTGCGCCAGACCCGTCAGGCCGCCAAGCTGCGCATTTCGGTCGATGGCGTTCAGCGCTTGGAAGAATTGATTTGCGATGGCGCCCTTGTCGCCACGCCTGCCGGCAGCACCGCTTATAATTTATCCGCGCACGGTCCGATCATTCCGCTCGGCGCGGGCCTCCTCGCCCTCACGCCGATCAGCGCGTTCCGTCCCCGCCGTTGGCGCGGCGCTTTGCTGCCGAGCACGGCAAGCGTCACCTTCGATATTCTCGAACACGACAAGCGGCCCGTCAGTGCCGTCGCCGACTACACCGAAGTCCGCGACGTTGTGCGCGTGGATGTCTTCGAAGAACCGGATATCGACATGACGCTGTTGTTCGATCCGGAGCACAATCTCGAGGAGCGGATCGTCAAGGAGCAGTTCGAGCCATGACGCAGGAGACCGGCGGCGCGGGGGTTTCCGATTCCGTCGATCTGCTGCGTCGGCTGATCGGTTTCGACACCACCAGCCGCAATTCAAATCTCGCGCTGATCGAATTTTTGCGTGACCGCTTGTCGGACCATGGCGTCGATTCGCAGTTGTTTCGCGACGCCGGCGGCGCCAAGGCCAATCTCTACGCGACCTTAGGCCCGCGAGATGTCGGCGGGCTGATGCTTTCCGGCCATACCGACGTCGTGCCGGTCGATGGACAGGATTGGTCGAGCGACCCTTTCATCTTGCGCCAAGAAGACGGCCTGCTTTACGGGCGCGGCGCCTGCGATATGAAAGGCTTCATCGCTGTTGCCATGGCCCTGCTGCCGGCACTGCGCCGGCAAGAGCTACGACGTCCCGTGCATTTTGCCTTCACCTTCGACGAGGAAGTCGGCTGCCTCGGCGCCAAGGATCTCGCCGCACAGTTGCGCGAGATGCCGGTGCTGCCGGCCTTTTGCCTTATCGGCGAGCCAACCGGCATGCATGTGGTCAACGGCCACAAGGGCCGCCTCGCCATGCGCTGTCACGTCCATGGCCGCGAGGGCCATTCGGCCCTGCCCGAGCAGGCCTGCAACGCCATTGAATCGGCCGCCGAAATCATCGCGCGGTTGCGCACCCTGGCGCGTCGGTTGCGCGACCAGGGCCCGCACGAACCGGGCTTCGATCCGCCTTACAGCACGGTGCACACCGGCACCGTGGAGGGCGGAACTGCGCTCAACATCGTGCCGCGCCACTGCAGCTTCGATTTCGAAATTCGCAACATTCCTTCGCAAGACCCGCTCGGTCTTTTTGAAGAAGTGAAACGTTTTGCGCTGGGCGACCTGCTCGCCGACATGCGGCGGACCGCGCCCGATTCCGCCATCGTCTTCGAGGAACTGTCGCGCGCCCCAGGGTTGCTGCCGAACGACGACGATGCGCTGCTAAAACTTGCCCTGGCCGCCACGGGCGATAATATCGCCCGTAAGGTCAGCTTCGGCACCGAAGCGGGGCTCTACCAAGGCGCGAAGATACCGACGATCGTCTGCGGCCCCGGCCATATCGCCCAGGCCCATAAACCCGACGAATTCGTCGCCCTCGACCAGATCGCCCGCTGCGAGGCGTTTCTTCTTCACATGGTCGCCGGCGTCTGCGCCCACTGACCGGCGCCGCAACGTCCGCTGCCGCAACCGTTCATCCTCGGGAGGACTCCGCCCCGTGAGGCCGCGCCAATTTCTCATGCAGCACCTGGTTCCGCTCGGCTTGGCGATCGGCCCTGGCGTTCTCGGCGGCATCGCTTTTCGCGCCATGACCCTGCCCTTACCTTGGATGCTCGGGCCCGTCTGCGTCGTCACCGTGCTCGCCCTGGCCGGCGTCAAAGTGCGCGTGCAATATCTCCTGCGCGAGCCGATGGTCATTCTCATCGGCGTCATGCTCGGCAGTTCCTTCACGCCGCATGCCTTGCAGGATGCCCGCGAATATGCCGTAAGCATGACCATGCTGGCGCTCTATGTCATCTTTACCGTCGCTTTGCTCATCCTCTACTTCCGCAAAGTCGGCGGCTACGATTTCGCTACCTGCTATTTCGCCTCGATCCCCGGCGGCTTGATGGAAATGGTCGTCATGGGGAGCCAGATGGGCGGCGACGACCGCAAGATCTTCCTCGCCCACGGCACACGCATCTTGCTTGTCGTCATCACCATCCCGCTATGGTTTCGCTTGATCGAAGGCTATGTGCCGCAAGGCGGTCTTGGCGTCGGCTCCAATACCGTGCCGCTCAGCCAATTCGCGCTACTCGATGCCCTGATTCTCGCCGCTTGCGGCGTCGTTGGGTTTTTCAGCGGCAAGTTGCTGCATTTGCCGGCTTACCGCTTCACCGGACCGCTCATCGTTAGCGCCATCGCTCACTTGACGCAGATCACCGAGTCCAAGCCGCCGGCCGAGTTGATCGTTCTCGCCCAAATCATCCTCGGCTCCAGTCTGGGCTGCCGCTACGTCGGGGTACGCTTGCGCGAGATCGCCGGCACCCTGAAGGTCTCTTTCGGCTCCGCTCTGCTGCTGATGGGCTGCGCCGTGATCTTCTCCTACGGCATCCATTGGGTCACCGGCTTCAAGAGCGAGGCCTTGCTGCTGTCGCTCTCACCGGGCGGACTGGTCGAAATGACCCTGATCGCCCTGGCGCTCGGGATCGACGTGGCCTTCATCACGATCCATCATCTGGTGCGCATCGTGCTCGCCGTCGTGGTCGCGCCGCTCAGCTTTAAGTACTTGGATCGCCATTGGAAGCGATTGGAATCAAAAGATAATTCTTAAGTCCCTGATGCCGGCCGGAATTTCCTGGACAGTCTCCCGACCGCTTCATATACGGGGTACGGCTTCCGATGACCGGGCCGCAAAAACAAGTCGCCAATATCGGCGGGCTTGAACCTATTAACTTGCGGTATCGGATCAATGTTCGGCATGGACTTGGCGGTCGGGGACCATTTCTGGCTCGGCCTGCTCGAAATCATCGGCATCAACATCATACTTTCCGGCGACAACGCCGTGGTCATCGCGCTGGCCTGCCGCAATCTGGCGGACGGCGTGCGCAACAAAGCGATCCTCGCCGGCAGTATCGGCGCCATCGTCCTGCGCATCATCTTCTCGCTGTTCATCGTCTATCTGCTCGACGTGCCCTACCTGAAACTGGTCGGCTCGCTCCTGCTGCTGTGGATCGGCGTGAAACTGCTGATCCCGGAAGACGAGGATCACGGCGACAAGATCAAAGCCGGTCATAATATCTGGAGCGCGGTGCAGACCGTGATCATCGCCGACGCGGTGATGAGCCTCGACAACGTCATCGCCATAGCTGCCGCGGCCCATGGCCATATCCTCCTGATCGTCATCGGCTTGGTGATCAGCGTGCCGCTAATCGTTTTCGGCAGCGCCATCATGCTCAAGGTGCTGGTCCGCTTTCCGATCCTCGTCATGTTCGGTGGCGGCCTGCTCGGTTGGATCGCGGGCGAGATTTTCCTGACCGATCCCGCGCTTGCCGATTACGTCGAGCATCTGCCCCATTGGACGGAGCTGGCGGCCAAGATCGTCGGCGCCGCCTTCGTCGTCGGCCTCGGCAAGTTCCTGGCTTACCGGATGAGCGCCAAAAAACGCCTTGTCGATCTTGCTGAAGGAAATCCGTCATGAGCGCGTCGAAGACCAGCTTCATCATTCCCGTCGATGGTTCACTGCCGTCTCAGCACGCGACACAGTATGTGATCGACGCGATCAAAAACGGCCAACAGGCCGAGGTCCACCTGTTGAACGTGCAGCCGCCGGTCAGCGGCAGCGTGTCCCATGCCATCGGCAAGGAGACCGTCGATTCCTATCACCGCGAAGAAGCCGAAAAGGCATTGGCCGCGCCAAAGGCTCTGCTCGAAAGTGCCGGCATCCCTTACAAACTGCACATCGGCGTCGGCGATCCGGGCGACATCGTCCCCGCCTATGTCGAGAAGCTGAAATGCAGCCAGATCGTCATGGGCAGCCGCGGACTCGGCGCGACCTTCGGGCTCATGCTCGGGTCGGTCGCGTCGAACGTATTGAAGCATGCGACGGTACCGGTCACTCTGGTGAAATGAGCATACCGCTCGTATTTCGCCTTCCGTAAAACGTAAAATGGGCGACGCATCGGCAGGATTGCTCCCTGCCGATGCGCCGCTTAGACTTTGCACAAAAAGGAAGCTATGCGCGTCACTGCGCCGAGCCGGTGATCGCTATTCCTCATGCGAATGGCTTCATCATCGCCGCGGCACGGCTCTTGCTTCACTGTCATCGCGTTTAAGTGCGCCGCTTCATGATCGATGGCGCTTCGTCGATCGCCCCCCAATGCAAAGGCTCCACATGTTTTCCTCCCGCTCTTCACGCCTCGCTCTTTCTCTCATCGGCTTCGCCGCGACTGTCGCCAGCGCTGCCGGCGCCCGCGCCGACGCCATCAGCGACTTCTATAAGGGCAAGGATTTAACCGTCATCGTCAGCTCGAGCCCTGGCGGCGGTTATGATCTTTATGCGCGTCTGATCGCGCGCAGCATCGGCAAGCATGTTCCGGGCACGCCCAATGCCGTGGTCCAGAACATGCCGGGTGCCGGCGGCATAACCTCCGCCAATTATCTCTACAACATCGCCCTGAAGGACGGCTCGGTCATCGGCGCGCTGCAGAACACCGTGCCGTTCGAGCCGATCATGGGCAATAAGGCGGCGCAGTTCGACCCCTTGAAGTTCAATTGGCTTGGCTCGCCGAATACCGAGGTCGGTCTTTTGCTGCTGTGGCACACGGCTAAGGCAAATACGCTCGAAGATACCAAGACAATCGAGACCGTCGTCGGCACTTCCGGAACCGCCTCGACGCCGGCCTTTTATGCCCGCGTGCTGAACGCCGTGTTCAACACCAAGCTCAAGATGGTCGGCGGCTATCCCGGCCAGACCGAGGCTTTCCTCGCCATCGAGCGCGGCGAGCTCGACGGCTATCCCAGCACCTTCTGGAGCAGCCTGAAGGCGACCAAGCCGGAGTGGATCAAAGACAACAAGGTGAAGATTCTGGTGCAATACGGCCGCAAGCCGCACCCCGAGCTGCCCAAAGTGCCGGTCGCACGCGAACTGGCGACCAACGACTCGGACCGTGCCCTGCTCGACGTCTCAATGGCGCCGCTCGAGGCCGGGCGGCCCTATCTCGCGCCGCAGAACGTTCCGGCCGACCGAGTCGCCGCCTTGCGCAAAGCCTTGATGGATACCTTCAAGGACAAGGAATTCCTCGACGCCGCAGCCAAGGCGAACCTGGAAGTGGACGCCGACCCGAAGTCCGGCGAAGCCATCGCCGCCCTGCTGAGGGAAACCTACAACGCGCCGGAAGCGACAAAGGCGCGCATGCTCGCACTCTACAACGCCAAATAAATCGGCGCCGAAACGACAAAAGCCCCGGACCGCAGTCCGGGGCTTTTTATTTGCGCGTAAGTAAGAAAGATCACGGCAGCATGATCGCGCCGCCGTTGAGGGCAATCGATTGGCCCGTCATATAAGCCGCGTCGGCACTCAGCAGCATGGCGACGCCGGCCGCGATGTCTTCCGGCTGGCCGATACGGCCCAACGGAATGCGGCTGCCGCGCGCGCGCACCTCCTCCAAGGTCGAATCTTCGAGGGGCTGCGCCGTTTCCGTCACGCCCGGAATCACGCAATTGACGCGGATGCCCTGCGGCGCCAATTCCAGCGCCAGGGATTTGGTGAAGGAGACGAGGCCGGCTTTCGACGCCGCGTAATGCGCGCCGCGCGGCGTGCCCTGCAGCGCCCGCCCCGAGGCGATCATCACCGCCGCGCCGCGCTTGGCCTGCACCATCATCGGCCCGAGATAGCGCGCGCAGAGGAACGCGCCGATCAGATTGACCTTGAGCACCCGCTCCCACACGGCGGGATCGGTCTCCAGGATGGGCGAGCGGGGAAAAATGCCGGCGTTGCTGACGAAGCCGAATGGCGCGCTCCAGGCGGCGCCGACCGCCTTGGCGGCCGCCACGACGTCGCTCGGCTCGCCCATATCGACCTTGGCGGTCAGCACGTCGACGCCGCTTTTGCGGCAAAGCTCGGCGGTCTCCGCCAAGCCGTCAGGCTGGACGTCCCACAACGCCAAGCGGGCGCCTTGGCTGGCCAGGCGTAGCGCCACGGCGCGGCCGATACCCTGCGCCGCGCCGGTGACCACCATGCCGTCGCCGGCGCGCAGGACGCTGCCGTCAGCCACGCCCATGGCCGCTACTCCAACCGCACGTTCTTCTTGAAATCGTAGTCGGGGCTGACCTCGGCGTTATAACGCTGCACCAGAGTCGTCTTGTCGTCGAAACCACCGGCGAAGACTTCGTCGAGGAAGATCAGCTGATCGGCCCAGGCCGCTTCGGCCTGCGGGCGGCGATAGCGGCCCGGCATCGTGTCGTTGAGCCAGCCGTGCGGCGCATCGCGATACATATTGATCTCGAAATTCTTGCCCTTGCTCTCCAGCACGCCGCGGAATTTGCGCACGTCGTCGAGCGAGATGATGTGATCGGCTTCGCCGAACATGCCGAGGACCGGGCATTCGACTTTGGCGATCAGCTCCTCGAGCGGCTTGGGATAGAGCTTGGTCACTTCCCATTCGCGCGGCGAGGCGGCGCCGTACCAGACGAGCGCGGCGCTGATCGGCCGTGCGGCGGCGATCACCAGCGGGTGGCGGCCGGTCTGGCAAACGCCCTTCACCGCCACCTTGGTCGCGTCGGCCTGCGGGATCTCCTTGGCATAATCGATGGCGATGCTCAGATATTCGACCGATTCCGGATCGGTGATGTCGTAGCGCGCGGTGCCGGCGCGCAGCCCCAACTGGTCGGGATGCTTGTAGAAGCAATCGGGCGCGATGCAGACATAGCCGTCCCAGGCGAAGCGGGTGGCGAGGTCGAGCGTGTGCTGGGCCAAGCCGTAGCGCTCGTGCATCAGCACGATCACCGGCACCTTGCCCATGTTCTCGGGAGCCGCCACGAAGGCCGGCATGCCGCCGGCGAGCGTGACGTTCTTGGTGACGACTTGATTGACGGTGGTCATGACGATCTTCCCCTTACTATTTCTTTTTCGCGCCCTTGAGCATCAGCGCGACGACTTCATCCGTATCCATGACGCGGCCCATGCGCGGGAACACGCGTTCCATGAAAAACGCGTTGTTGTTGCCACGCGCGGAGTAACAACAATCGCGCACGATCACGAGACCCAGATCGAGATCGCGCGCGGCATAGGCCGTGCTGGCGATGCCGACGTCCGTCGAGCCGCCCGCCAAAACGATGGTGGTCAGGCCACGCACGCGCAGAGAGAGCTCCAGCTTCGTTTGGAAAAACGAATTCCAGCGATGCTTCGGCACTTCCACGTCCGTCGGCAAGGGCGCCAATTCCGGCGCGATCTCCGATTCCTTGCTACCGGCATAGAAGCGCGGCTTGATCGTCTCCTTCTTCTTTTTATCGAAGGGATTGAGATCCATGTCGGTGTCGGTCAAGCGCGCCACCGTGTCAACGCCCCCCGCCGTGTGCGAGCCCATCGGGTAGAAGGTCGTCAGCCCGGCCTTGCGCGCGCCCTTCAACAGCCGCTGCATGTTCGGCAGAATGTTGCGGTCGGCGAGAAACTTCTGCTTCTTAGGATCGGCCGGATGCAGATAGCCGTTGAGCGTGTCGAACAGCACCAGGGCGGTATGGTCCGGACCGAGGGTTTCGACGAGTTTGGCTTTGGCGGGCATGGGCTCTCCGCGAGGACAAAAGGGACTGGGAAATGGGAGCTCGGCAAGGCCGCAGGAAAATGCGCGACCCGGCAGCGTAGCAATGATAGGAGAGCCATCGCGCGCTTGTCACGATGTAAAGGGCATATGGCGCGGAAATAGGTCCGGCAGCGCAAACCGTGAAACGCCGGAGATGCGACGCGTTGCAAAGCGCGCAACGCTCCGTCATGATCCCCCGCCGGCGCGACGCCCTGCGTCGCCCGTCGTCGCTGATCCGGCAAATTCCGCCGGCAGGCCCGCTTGGCGAAATTGGTAGACGCAGCAGACTTAAAATCTGTAGGTCCGCAAGGGCTGTCCCGGTTCAAGTCCGGGAGCGGGCACCAGCGACGAAGACGAAGCGCTACTTCGTCACGCCGCGCGATTTCTCCACCGTGCGCAGCAGGCCGAGACCGAGCAGCGCGACGACGACGCTGATCAACTCTTCCGTGCCGGCGAGAATCGGCGGCGCCGGCAGGCCCGCCGCCAGCGCCAGCCAGACGAAGACATCGTAGCCGATGAAATGCCAGGCGAGCGCGATGCCGCACACCCAGCCGATGAACGGCCGCCAACCGGCGACGAAGACGGAGGCATGGGCCGCCTCGATCTTGTTCAGCTCGATTTGGGCGAGATGGGGCGCCTGCGCGAGCCGCGTGAGCGCCTCTTCGCGCGACAGGCGTTCGTCGTCGCTGGTGAACAAGCGGTCGAGCAGGCTGCCCACCGCGTCGATCGCGCCGCTGGCCGGCGCCCCGAGAATCTTGTCGACCAAGGTCATGCGCGCTCCTGCGCCAAGGTGGGAAACGGCCCGGGCTATTCCCAAGGCCGTCCGTTGAGAATGAGCCAGGCGACGAGCCCGCAAAGCCCGGCGATCACGGCGCCGCCGGCGCCGCGCACCAGCGACTGCACCGCGCCGCCGAGGCCGGAAATGCGGCCATGAACTTGGTCGAGTCCGCGCTTGATCTCGCCGATATCCGTCTCGTACTGCCGCAGGAATTGCGTTTCCCGATGGATGCGGGCCGCCTCGCGGCGATTGCACTCCGCCTCATGGGCCTCGATGCGGGTCATGGCCGTGACGGCCAGCTCATGGGTTTGCAGCATCAACTGCGATTGCGAGAGCTTAGAACTCGCCGACGCGCGGGGCATGGGGCCTCCTGTTCGGGTGACGGATCAGCCGCTATCGGCACATGGACCGTCGCCGGCCCCGACGCTATGATCGCGGCCGTAACGGGGGATCGAATGAGTCTGATTGGACGTATGCTGCCGGACGCCCTGCGCTATCGCGCCTGGTGCTGGAAGAAGTATCTCGGCGAACCGGAAATTCGCCTGGCGGCGCGTCTGGCGCGACCGGGCAGCCGCTGCCTCGATATCGGCGCGAACGCGGGTGCTTATAGTTACTTCATGCGCCGCGCCGGCGCCGCAGTCGAAGCCTTCGAGCCCATCCCCGAACTGGCCGCCGATCTGCGGCGGCGCTACGGCGACAGTATCCGCGTCCATGAGCTGGCCGCCTCGGACGGCAACGGCCGCACGACCATTCACGTCCCGGTCATAGACGGACAACCGGCTTACGGCTATTCAAGCTGCGAAAATGTCTGGCCCAACGGTGGCGAAATGCAGTTGACCATCGAAACGCGAACCATCGATTCGTTCGCCTTCGATGACGTCGCCCTCATGAAAATCGACGTGGAAGGCCATGAGCTGGCCGTCCTGCATGGGGCGCGAGAGACGATAGCACGGAACAAACCTGCCATCATTATCGAGGCCGAAGAGCGCCATCGAACTGGCGCAGTGGAATCGGTCGCAAACTTTTTGGCGCAGTTTGGCTATGAGGGGAAGTATCTCGTCAAAGCCAAAGAGACCTCACTTGAACATTTTGATTTTCATCGAGATCAAGCGAAGCCAGAGGCGCCGGGATATATATGCAATTTCGTTTTCACGCCTACATAATATTCCGCAACTCTATCGTTTATCCAAACCAAGATAAGTTTAGATTGATCTCATATCAAAGGTTTCGGGACTACTCTCTTTGTTAAGAATGACTTTGATTGTACCAGTAGTTGCTAGCTCCTTTAGGACTATACATTCCATGCTCCCGATTGGCCTATACT
>CAMAVH010000010.1 GCA_945861615.1 Rhizobium sp. Q54
GTTGACCAGCACCATGGTGATCTGGCGGCCTTCGAGCTTGGGAAACTGCTCGACCTTGGCCTTCTCGCCCAATTCGGCCCGCACCCGGTCCAACACGACCATGCCGAGCTCCTGGTGGAGCATCTCGCGGCCCCGGAAGCGGACGGTCAGCTTCACCTTGTCGCCTTCGTCGAGGAAGCGGTGCACGGCGCGCATTTTGACGTCGTAATCGTGATCGTCGATCGTCGGGCGCATCTTGATCTCTTTGACCTCGATGACCTTCTGCTTCTTACGCGCTTCGTTTTTGCGCTTCTGCTCCTCGTACTTGAACTTGCCGTAATCGAGGATCTTGCAGACCGGCGGCTCGGCGTTGGGCGACACTTCGATGAGGTCGAGCCCGGCGGCCATGGCGCGTTCGATGGCTTCGGAGGTGGTTACCACGCCGATCATCTCGCCGTTTTCATCGACGAGACGGACATTCAGCGTACGGATTTGTTCATTGACGCGCGGGCCGTCGTTGGCGGACTTGGCGGGGGCGTCGAAAGGCGGGCGAGCGATGTAACAGTCTCCTGTCTCAGTTTAAAGGCGCCGCGAGCGGCGGCTCATAAAGATATGGGAACGCGGGTGACAAAACGAAAGACCGGCGGGACACGCATCCCTGAAAAAACGAAACCGCCCGACTCGATCCCCGACCATGCAGGCGGGAAATCTGTCTGGACGGTCGGCATTCCTTTGTCATGGGACGATCAAGCGCCGATCAAGGGCTCGGCACCTGGGCTTCGGCGCTCAGTCTAGCCGCCGCCTCATCCAGCGCAAGGACTTCTTGGTCGGTGCTGCCGAGCCGGCGAATCGCGACCTTGCGCTCCTCGGCCTCGCGTTTGCCGACCGCCAGGATGACCGGGACCTTGGCCAAGGAGTGCTCGCGCACCTTGTAGCCGATCTTTTCGGCGCGCAGATCGGCCGAAACGCGCAGGCCCTTGGCCGCCAAGAGGGCGGTGACCTCGCGGGCGTAATCGTCGGCGTCGTTGGTGATCGTGGTGACGACGATCTGCTGCGGCGCCAGCCAAAGCGGGAACTTACCGGCATATTGCTCGATGAGAATGCCAATGAAGCGCTCGAACGAGCCGAAAATCGCGCGATGCAGCATGACCGGGCGCTTTTTCGTGCCGTCTTCCGCCACGTAGGACGCGTCGAGCCGTTCGGGCAACACGAAATCGACCTGCAGCGTGCCGCATTGCCAGTCGCGGCCGATGGCGTCGCGCAGCACGAATTCCAGCTTCGGGCCGTAGAAGGCGCCCTCGCCCGGATTGAGCGTCGTCTCGAGACCGGCTTCCTTGGCGGCGGCGAGCAGCGCGCCTTCGGACTTGTCCCAGGTGGCATCCTCGCCGGCGCGCACCGGCGGCCGGTCGGAGAATTTCACGCGCACATCGACGAAGCCGAAGTCCTTGTAGATCGACTTGAGCATGTCGCAGAAGGCGACCGTCTCGGCGGTGATCTGGTCTTCCGTGCAGAAGATATGCGCGTCGTCTTGCGTAAAGGCGCGCACGCGCATGATGCCGTGCAACGCGCCCGACGGCTCGTAGCGATGGCAAGCGCCGAACTCGGCCATGCGCAACGGCAGGTCGCGATAGCTTTTCAGGCCCTGGCGGAAAATCTGCACATGGCAGGGGCAGTTCATCGGCTTGATGGCGAGATGGACGTCCTCTTCCGACGTCGTCGCCATGAACATGTTCTTGCCGAACTTCTCCCAATGGCCCGAGGCTTCCCACAGGCTGCGCGACACCAGCTGCGGCGTCTTGACCTCGACATAGCCGTGCGATTTCAGGCGCGCGCGCATGTAGTCCTCGACGGCGCGATAGAGCGTCCAGCCGTTGGGATGCCAGAACACGCTGCCGACGGCCTCTTCCTGGATATGGAAGAGATCCATCTCGCGACCGAGACGGCGGTGATCGCGCTTCTCGGCCTCCTCGATCATCGTCAGGTGGGCTTTGAGCTGCTTGTCGTCGGGCCATACCGTGCCGTAGATGCGCTGAAGCATCTTGTTCTTGGCGTCGCCGCGCCAATAGGCGCCCGCCACCTTCATCACCTTGAAGGCGGTCGGCAGCTTGCCGGTGGACGGCAGATGCGGACCCATGCAGAGGTCGAGCCAGTCGCCCTGGCGATAGATCGAGATCGGCTCGCCGCGCTTGGCGATCTCGCTCACCCATTCGGCCTTGTAGGTCTCGCCTTGCTCCGTGAAGTAGGCGACGGCTTTGTCCGGCGACCATTCCTCGCGGACGATCGGCAGATCGCGCCCGACGATGTCGCGCATGCGCGCTTCGATCTTGGCGAAATCGTCCGGCGTGAAGGGCTCATCGCGCACGAAGTCGTAATAGAAGCCGTCGTCGGTCGACGGGCCGAAGGTGATCTGCGTGCCGGGGTACAGTTCCTGCACCGCCTGGGCCATGACATGGGCGGCGTCGTGCCGCATCACCTCGACGCCTTCCGGATCGCGCGCCGTGATGATCGCGAGCTGCGCATCGGCGGTGACCGGACGCGTCAAATCCCACAGCTTGCCGTCGACCTTGGCGGCGAGCGCCGCCTTGGCGAGGCCAGGGCCGATCTTGGCGGCGACGTCGGCCGGAGTGACCGGGCCGTCGAAGCTCAGGGATTTGCCGTCGGGCAGCGTGATGGCGACCATGGAAACGCTCGAAAAAGCCAGAAAAACCGCGAAATACGGGCCCGCACTCTATCCGCCTCGCGCCGCCTGTCAAGGAAGCGGGCGGCGCGCTACTGTCTGGCCGGCGGCCCCCCTTTTTGACAGACGGGGCCGCGCCGCCACCTGGCGCCAACCGCCGGGGTGGAACGGCCCCTTCCTCGCGAAAGGATCACCATCTTGTTCGTCTCGTTCTTTCCCCGGCCCAAGCTGCTGTTCTGGTCGATGCTGCTGTGGACCGCTGCCGCCGTCGCCTTCTGGTATGTCCTCGGCCGGGACCTCGGCGCCTTTGTCGGCCTGCCGCCCGCCGCCGAGGACGCCGAGCCCATTGTCGGCGCGTCGATCTTCTGGTCGAAGCCGTTCCTCTGGTTCTACGTCTATTACGCCGTCTGCGTCGGGCTGTTCGCCGCCGCCTGGCGCGCGATCGCGCCGCACCCCTGGGCCAATTGGTCGATTCTCGGCACCGCGCTGATCCTCTTCACCAGCTACTTCCAGGTGCAGGTCAGCGTCGCCATCAACAGCTGGTACGGGCCGTTCTACAACCTGATCCAGGCGGCGCTGTCGAAATCGGCCCCGGTCGAGCTCGGCCAGTTCTACGGCGAGTTGGTGAGCTTCGCGGGCATCGCCTTCATCGCCGTGACCGTCGGCGTCTTCACGCGCTTCTTCGTCAGCCATTGGATTTTCCGCTGGCGCAGCGCGATGAACAATTACTACATGAGCTATTGGGACCGGCTGCGCGTCATCGAAGGCGCCTCGCAGCGCGTGCAGGAAGACACCATGCGTTTCTCCACCACTATGGAGGGACTCGGCATCAATCTGGTCGAGGCGGTCCTCACCTTGATCGCCTTCCTGCCGGTGCTGCTGGCGCTCTCGGTCAACATCACCGAGCTGCCCTTCATCGGCGAAGTCCCCTACGCGCTCGTCGTCGTCGCCATTCTTTGGTCGATCTTCGGCACGACCTTTCTCGCCCTGGTCGGCATCAAGCTGCCGGGCTTGGAGTTCCGCAACCAGCGCGTCGAGGCGGCCTACCGCAAGGAGCTGGTCTATGGCGAAGACGATGCGGCGCGCGCCCAGCCGCCGACGGCGCGGCAATTGTTCGCCAACGTGCGGACCAACTATTTCCGGCTCTATTTCCACTACATGTATTTCAACGTCGCGCGCATCTTCTACCTGCAGACCGACACGATCTTCCCTTATGTCGTGCTGGCGCCGACTATCGTCGCCGGCAAGATCACGCTCGGCGCGATGAACCAGATCCTCAACGCCTTCTTGCAGGTTCGCACGTCGTTCCAATATCTCGTCACGTCCTGGACGACGATCGTCGAGCTCTTGTCGATCTACAAACGCCTGCGCGCTTTCGAGGCCGCGATCGAAGGCGAGCCGCTGCCCGAGATCGACCGGCTTTACATGGAACGTAAGGAAGAGGCGCTGAGCTAACGGCTCGGCTCACACGCTGGCGGGCAGCGCCGCCAACACCTCGTCGGGCATCAGCCCGGCGAGGTCGGGCCGGCGCAGCACACGGACGCTGTCGCCTGAAGGCATGCGGGGCGCGCACAGCGCCGGATCGGACGCGTGCGAGAACAGCACCACCGTCGGGCAGCCGACGGCGGCGATGAGATGCATCGGCCCGGTGTCGTTACCGACGCCGAAGCGCGCGCCGCGCGCCAGGGCGATGATCTCCAGAAAGGACGTCTGGCCGCAGAGATCGCGCGTGCCCGGCGCGGCGGCGGCGATCGCCGCCAATTCGGCGCGTTCGGCGGCCGCGCCGATCAAAAGCGGCACGGTGCCGATCGAGGCGAGACGGCCCGCCAATTCGGCATAATGGGTCGCCGGCCAACGTTTCTCCGGCCGGTGGGCCGAGCCGCCCGGCACCAGCAACGCGTAAGACGACGGCAGCTCGAAGCGCGCGAGATCGGCGCTCGCCCAGCTCAGATCCGGCGGCGGCACGTCGGCGATACCGATGGCCGCAAGCTGTTCCTTCTGGCGCTCCACCGTGTGGAGAAAATCGCGGTTCGGATTGGCGTGGCCGTGCGACGCGCCCTTGGCGATGCCCGACCATTCGGGCGCCCTGCCGAACGGCGGCGACATCAGGCGGAAATAGAAGCTCGAACGATCGGAGGTCTGCAGATCGTAAACCCGCGCGAACCGCGCGCCGTTCAGCTTGCGCGCCAGCGACCACCAGCCGCCGACATTCCACAACGACGGCCGCGCGTCGGTCCACACCTCGTCGAACCAGCCCGTGGCCGTTGCCATGCCGGCGAGCATCGGAATGGTGAGCAGCGTGAGATGGGCGTTCGGATGGGCGCGGCGGATCGCCTTGAACGGCCCGGTGGCGAGAACGAAATCGCCGAGCGCGCCGAGCTTGATGACGAGGATGCGCTCGCGCGAATCCGCCGCCATGTCAGCCCACCAGCTCGCGATAGACGTCGAGCGTGCGTGCGCACATCACTTCGTTGGTGAAGTGGGCGCGCACATTGGCGATGGCCGCCTGCGAGATATCCTCGCGCTCGTCAGGACTGAGCGAGATCGCATGATCGATGGCCGCCGCCCAATCGGCGGCGTCGCCCGGCGTGGCGAGCCAGCCGGTGACGCCGGGCACGACGGTTTCGCGCGCGCCGCCGTGATCGGCGGCGACGACCGGCCGGCCCATGGCCTGCGCTTCGGTCACCGTGCGGCCGAAGGCTTCCGGCTGCGTCGAGGGCGCGACGACGACGTCGGCCAGCATGTAGGCCGCCGGCATGTCGCGGCAATCGTCGATCAGGCGCACGCTGTCGCCGAGACCGAGGCGCACGATCTGGCCCTCCAATTCCTCGCGCAAGCTGTCGCTGCCCGAGCCGACGCCGACCAACAGCGCGAACAGATCGCGCCGCTTCAGCAGCGCCAGGGCATCGAGCAATAGGCTTTGGCCCTTCCAGCGCGACAGGCGCGCCGGCAACATGACGATGCGGCGGTCCTCCGGCAGGCGCCAGCCGGCGGCGAGCTGGATGACGCGCTCCTGGCTGACGCGCGCCGGATCGAAATGGCCGATCTCGACGCCGCGATGAATGACGCGGACGCGCGATTCGTCGACCTTGTAGATCTCCCGCATATGGTCGGCGATGAAATTGGAAATGGCGATTACCCGCTCGCCGCGCGTCATCACCGCGTTGTAGAAGCGCTTGAAGGGCGAGGCCGCGCCGTAAGTGCCGTGAAAGGTCGTGACGAAATGCACGCCTTCCAGGCGCGCGGCGCGCTCGGCGCTCCAGGCCGGAGCGCGCGAGCGGGCATGGACGATATCGACGCCTTCGGCGGCGATCAGCGCGCGCAGACGGCCGACATTCTTGGCCATCACGACGGGGTTCTTCGAGGCAAGCGGCAGGATCACATGTTTGGCGCCGACGCGGTCCAGCTCGCGCGACAGGGGCCCGCCCTCGGAGGCGACGATGGCGTTCCAGCCGGCGGCGACCAGCGCCTTGGCGATATCCACCGTGCCGCGCTCGACCCCGCCCGCCGCGCCGGTCGGGCTGCCCAGCGCCGGCAAGACTTGCAGAATGGTGGGACGGCTTTCGCGCAAGGGGGATTCGGTGCTAGCAGTGGCGCCGGAGGCCCGGCTGTCAGGGATCATCCGTCAGTAATTGCCTGAAAGGTCATGCCGTTGCAACAGAAGCCCGCGTCCCTCGCCCGCGCCGGCCGCCCCACCCTGGCCTATCTCGCCGATCCCGGGCGCGGGCCGACGGTGGTGTTCTTTTCCGGTTTCATGTCCGATATGAGCGGCAAGAAGGTTCAGGACCTCGCCGAATTCTGCCAGGCGCGCGGCCAGGCCATGCTGCGGTTCGATTACCGGGCGCACGGCCAGTCGGAAGGGGTTTTCGCCGAAACCGGGCTGCAGGACTGGCTCGACGACGCCCTCGACGCGATCGACGCGGCGACCGCCGGACCGCTGCTGCTGGTCGGGTCCTCCATGGGCGGTTGGATCATGCTGCTGGCGGCGCTGGCCCGGCGCGAGCGCGTCGCCGGCATCGTCGGCATCGCCGCCGCGCCGGATTTCACCGAGGAGCTGGTCTGGAGCGAGTTGAGCTTCGCCGAACGCGAGCAATTGATGCGCGACGGCATGTTCGCTCAGCCTTCGGCCTACAGCGACCAGCCCTACATGATCTCGCGCAAATTGATCGAGGACGGCCGCAAACTGCAATTGCTCGGCGGGCCCATCACGCTCGATTGCCCGGTGCATCTCCTGCACGGCATGAAGGACGGCGACGTGCCTTACGGCATTAGCCTGCGCATCGCCGACAAGCTGACGAGCGGCGACGTCACCGTGACGCTGCTCAAGGACGGCGATCACCGCCTGTCGCGCGAAGAGGATCTGGCGCAGATCCGTGCCGCCGTCGCCGGGCTTAGTGCCAAAGCGGGCTTCTAGCCCGACGCGCTAAAGCGGGCTTCTAGCCCGACGCGCCAAAGCGGGCTTCTAGCCTTCGGCCTTAAGGATCGCTTGCAGCCCGGCCTTGTAGTCGGGATATGTCAAAACGACGCCGAGCTCGGTCTTGATGCGGTCGTTGCTCACCCGCTTGTTGTCGTCATAGAAGCTGCGCGCCATGGGCGAGAGCTGCGCGGCCTCGAACGGCACCAACGGCGGCGGCGTCACGCCAAGCAATTCGCAAGCGTAACGTATCACTTCCTCCGGGGCCGCCGGATTGTCGTCGCAGACATTGTAGGCCGCGCCGGGGTTGGGTTTTGCCATCGAGGCGCGCAGGACCTGCGCGATGTCGGCAACGTGAATGCGCGAGAACACCTGGCCCGGCTTGTCGACGCGCTGCGCTTTTCCGGCGCGCACAGTGGCCAGCGCGTTGCTATCCGGACCATAGATCCCCGCGAGGCGGAAGAGATGCACCGCCAATCCGTGCCGGCGCCACAACTCGAGCCAGCCGGCCTCGGCGGCGACGCGACGTTGGCCGCGCTCGCCGCTCGGTTCCAGCGGCGCGGATTCATCGACCCAGGCGCCCTGGCGATCGCCATAAACGCCGGTGGTGGAGAGATAGCCGAGCCATTGCAGGGAGGAGAGCGACGCGATATCCGCCGCATGGTGGCGCAGCACCGGATCGCCATAGGCGCCGGGCGGCGCGGAGATCAGCAGATGCGTCGTGCCGGTCAGCGCGGCGGCGACGTCGGGCATCGGCGCTTCGCCGTCGAAGCGATAGCTGTCGATGCCGCGGGCGGCCAGCGCCGCCGCTTTCTCGGCGCTGCGGCACGTGCCGGCGATGCGCCAGCCCTCGGCTTTCAGCAGGGCGCTGAGCGCCAAGGCCGAACTGCCGAGGCCGAAACAGAACAGCCGTTTATCGGATGCGATCATGGCGGCATATGAGGCCAGCCGACGACGCTATGCAAGGGTGCGGATGCGGGGCAAAGCCAGGCTGGACAAGCGCCGTCACCATGCCCATCTTGACGCCATGATCGTCTCTTCCCGCTTCGCCCCCGCCCTGCTCGCCGGCTGCCTTCTCGCCGCGCCGGCCGCCGCGCAGGTCACCTTCGACCAGCACAATGCCGACTACAGCGAATGTTTGAAGCTGGCGGCAAAGGATCCCGACGCCGCCATCGCCCGCGCCAAAGCCTGGTGGGACAAGGGCGCGAATTTCGCGGCGCGCCATTGCCTCGGCGTCGCGCTGACGCAGAAGGAACAATATGTCCAGGCCGGCAAGATCTTCGAGGATCTCGCCGCCGACGCCATGGAGGAGATTCTGCCGTTCAAGGCCGATCTCTACGGCCAGGCGGGCCAGGCCTATTATCTCGCCGGCCTCAACGAGCGCGCCATCGGCGCCTTCGACCGCGCCCTGGCGATCAAGCCGGGCAATGCCGAGCTGCTGATCGACCGCGCCGTCGCGCGCGATGATGCCGGCCATTTTTTCGAGGCGATCGACGATCTCAACGCCGCCATCGACAGCGATGCCAACCGTCCGGAAGCCTGGCTCTATCGCGCCGCCGCCTATCGCCATGTCGGCTCGTTCGATCTCGCCCTGGACGACGCCAACCGCGCCGTTGCCCTGTCGCAACGCAGCGTCGAAGCCCTGTTCGAGCGTGCGCAGATCAAGGAAGCGCGCAAGGACCTGGCCGGCGCGCGCGCGGATTTTCAGGCACTGATCAAGAGCGCGCCGAAAAGTCTCCAGGCCCAGGAAGCGGCCAAACGCCTGAAAACGCTGGGCCAAACGCCAGCGCCGCGCGCGCCGGCGAAGAAGCCCTAAAGCGACTGGCCGAAGCCTACTTGCTGGGCGCGAGCGTCACCGTCGCCTGCAAGACCAGCTTCTGCGCCACCGCCAGATCGTCGCCCGCCGCGAAGGACGCGCCGCCCGACGCGGCCATCGGCATCGCCTCCTGCTGCGCCACCATGCGCGCCATCGGCATGCCGATCTGCTGGAAATCGACGCGCGCCACGCGATAGGCGCGATCGGGCCAGGTCTTGGCCGCCTGCTCGGCTTCCGCCTTGGCCTGGGCGTAGAGCGTCGCGCGCAATTTCGCGAGAGTCGCCTCGCGCTCCGCCAACGTCGGCTGGAATTGCGTCGCGGCGATGCGCAGTTGCAGGCCGGGCTGGCTCAGGGATTTGGCGCGGTCATCGAGGCCGCCCAGGGATTTTTCCGCCAGCCGCGCTTCGGCGGTGACGCGCCAGCGTTCGAGGCCGGCCGAATCTTGGCTGCGCGCGAATTGACTGAGGCGCCAATCGGCCTCCGGCGACAATTTCTTCAGGGCATCGAGCATGCGGTCGCGCACGCTGGCGCGGTTCTCGCCGGCGATCGCCACGTCGGCTGCGGCAACGACGCGCGCCGTCTTGGTCTCGACCCAATCCTCGGCAGACAGCTGCAGCACGATCTCGTCGCGCGGCAGGTCGGCCGCCTGCGCCTGGGCCTGGCCGATGGCGGTGACCGCGCTCAACAGCGCGCCGATCACCGGAATGACGGCCGGGCCGACGGCGAGCAAAGAACGCAACGAAGTGGTGGAGAGAACGCGCATGACGGGCCTCCGGTCATTGGGGAGCCCGATGATAAGCCGGCGAAGGGGGCGAAACTATGGCGCGCACGCCCCTTTGCCGGGAACCCGCTAGTCCTGCAGGTATTTTTCGGCGAAGACGCGCCAATCGCAGTCCGGCGAATCGCAAGCGATGTTCGGATCCTTGGCCAAACGCAGCCCGAGGCCGCCGGCGGCCCACAGCTTGTCCCAGCCGGCTTCGTCGGCGAGCGCCATGGCGAGGGCGCGGGCGCGCACGCGCTTGGCCAGGAAGCGCGGGATGAAATAGAAGCCGAGAAAGCCGGTGATGAGCAGGCTGGCGGCGAATCCGATATAGCCGTAGTCGTAGGTATATTGCGCGACGACGGCGATGATCATCGCATAGGGAATGATGTTCTCGGGCCAGCGGAAGGCCGGCGAGCCGCGCTTATTCAGCTCGAGATATTTGAGCCCGAGATGCATCTGGCCGTTCAGATAGGCTTGGCAGACGAGGCCATGGGGGCCTTCGAGTTCGTCCGAGCGGGCGGACGGCAGCTTCGTATCGGTCATGACGGTCCTTGCGGGAAAAGAGACGCCGCGCGCGGAGCGCGCGGGGGATGCGTTCAAACGTCGGGCCTAGAAATCCGGGTCGGCGTAATGCTTCGGCGGCGGTACACCGGGAATATGGTCGGCGAGGATCGGCCGGAATGTCTTGCGCGACTTGATGCGCGCATACCAGACGCGGGCTTCCGGATGATCGTCCCACGGCACGTCGCCGACATAATCGAGACAGGACAGATGCGCGGCGGCGGCGATGTCGGCGAGCGAGAAGTCGTCGCCGGCGAGCCAGCTGCGCCGCTCGGTCAGCCAGGCGATATAATCGAGATGCATGTGGATGTTGGCGTGGCCGGCGCGGATCGCGCTCGAATCGGGCTGGCCGAGGCCGAGGAAGCGCTTCTGAATCTTTTCGCCGACGAGATTGACCGTCACCTCGCGCTGGAATTTGAGATCGAACCAGGCGACCAGCCGGCGCACTTCGGCGCGGCCGGCGGGCGTCTCGCCATAGAGCGATTTGCCCTTTTCGGCGGGATGGACCTCTTCGAGATATTCGCAGATGACGCCGCTGTCGACGATGGTGGTGCCGTCGTCCTCGACCAGCACGGGCACTTGGCCGGCCGGATTCATGCCGAGAAATTCGGGACGGCGCTCCCACGTCTTCTCAACCTTCATCTCGAACTCCAGACCCTTCTCGGCCAGGACGATGCGAACTTTACGGCTGAATGGCGAAAGCCAGAGATGATAGAGGCGGCGCATGGGCGGCTAATCTACAGGAGGAGACCGCCCCGGCCAAGTCCGCCGGAAGGTCGAATTTCCCTGTTTTTTCAGGCGGCTGTCTTGGACCGCAGGCGCCCCCAAACGAGCAGCGGCACGCCGAGCAGCACGATGCCGAGACCGAGCAGCGAGGGCAGCCCGGCATAGGTCATGCGGGCGAAATCGATGCCGGAATGCAGCATGTAGCCGCAGGTCAGCACGAAGATCGCCGGCGTCACCGGATAAAGCGGCACGCGGAAGGGACGCGGCGCGGCCGGATCGCGAAAGCGCAGCACGAACAGCGACAGGCCGGTCAGCAGCATGAAGAACCAAAAGACCGGCGTGACGTAATTGACCATCGCCTTGACGCCATCGAGCGTGACGGCGCCGACAACGACCAGCACCAGAGCGATGACGCCCTGGACCAGCAGCGCCGTGCGCGGCGTGTCGCGCGCCTCGTCCCAACGGCCGAGGGCGGCGAGCGGGGCGAAATTCTGGCCGAGCGCGTAATTGGTGCGCGCGCCGGTGAAGATCGTGGCATTGGCGGTCGAGAGCGCCGCCAGGATCACGGCGCAGGTGAGGACCAACGCGCCGGCGGTGCCGAATTCGCGTTGCATCAGTTCGGCGCCGATCGTCGTGCCCTGACGCATGCCATCGAGGCCGAGGACGCGCAAATAGGCGACGTTGATCAGCACGTAGATCAGCGTGATCAGCAATAGGCTCGCGACCATGACGCGGACCATGTTGCGGCCGGGGTTCTTCACTTCCGCCGACAAATAGGCCGCCTCGTTCCAGCCGCCGTAGGTCAGTAAAATGAAGATCATCGCCGCGCCGATGGCGGTGGCGGGGCTGCCGCTCGCGGCCGGCGCCGGCGCAGTCGAAGGTGGCAGGCCATTGATCAGGCCGCCGACGATCGCGGCGGCGAGAATGATGATGATGCCGCTGGCCAACAGATTCTGCAGCGTCTTGCCCGGCTTCGCGCCGAGCAGGTTGGCGCCGGTCAGCACGACCACGGTGATCGCGGCATAGATCGCCGAACTGTAGGTGCCGAGGCTATAGAGGCGCGTCGCGTAGTCGCCGAGGATGAAGCAGACGAGCGCGATGGCACCGGTCTGGATCACGCCGAGACGCGCCCAGGCGAAGATGAAACCCACATCGCGGCCGAAGGCCTTGGTGATGAAATGATATTCGCCGCCGGCGCTGGGATAGGCGCTGCACAATTCGGCATAGCACAGCGCGCCGATCAGCGAGATCAATCCGCCGCCGGCCCACAGCAGCAGCACGTCCCGTTCGCTCGCGGCATTCATCGCCACCAGCGCCGGGAAGGTGAAGATGCCGATACCGACGACGATGCCGACGATCATGGCGATGGCGTCGAACTGCGACAGCGATTGCACCGGCTGCGCGGAGGAAGTCTGGGTCATGCAGAAACTCGCCTATGCGGGGGATGAAAGAAATGCGGTGGAAACGACCGTCGGACGCCCTTACGCGTTATGGCACGCGCCGCGCCGACCAGGGAGCGTCTCCGCTCCCGCCGCGCATGACGCCCTTGAGGACATCGCCGTCGATGCGGCCTTCATAGGCGCGTCCGTCAGCGGTGAAACTGATCTTGTCGCCGCCGAGGCGGGCCTCTGAAATGTCGAGCGGGCCTTGTGCGTTGCGCGCCTGGAGCTTGATCTGCTGGAACGTCTGCGCGATCTCGAAGCGCAGCGCATCGCCGCCCTCCGCCTGCCAGCGTCCGGCGGCATTGGCCGGCACGATCCAGAGATAGGCATTGCTCTCGTAATGGGTGACGGCGGAGCGCATGCGCAGGCGCTCGTCCGGCACCCAATCGCCCATGTCGAAATCATGGCTGACGACGCGCGTTCCCGGCTTGAGGCCGAGCACCTTCGGGCGCAGCGCAAGATTGATGTCGGGCAGCAGATACATGGTGAGGACGGTCGCCCGCGCGAAATCCGTCTCGAACAGATCGCGCTGGAAGAACTGCGCGCGATCAGACACGCCGGCTTTCTTGGCGTTCTCGATCGATTCGGCGATGCGCTTGGGATCGAGATCGACGCCGAAGCCTTCAGCGCCGCGCTTGGCCGCCGTCACCACCAGACGGCCGTCGCCCGAGCCGAGATCGATGACGTAATCGCCGGGGCCGACCTTGGCGAGATCGAGCATGCTGTCGACGACGTCCTGCGGCGTCGCCACATAGGGCACGTCGCCGATGAAGGTGCCGTCGGTCTGCTCTTGGGAAAATGCCGGCGCGGGCGCGACGATGCCGCTGGCGAACAGGATCGCCGCAACGCGGGTAAGCGCCGTTATCGTCGGCCGCATGGCTGGAGTCCCCTTGTTCTCGCCCCGCCCGCGCGCCGTCTATGTGGCGGCGCTTATGGGCCGGCGAAGTCTAAGGGGAAACGAGGGCGCGGCCAAGCCATTGGCCGCAACGGACAAACCCAGCCTCTTCACGATCCTGTGGGTTCAAGACAGGATCGTGAAGGGCGGGATGACAGGCTTAAGCGCGCTGCGCGGCCTTCTCGGCCTCTTCGCGCGCGATCAGCGCGGCCAATTCGTTCGGCACGACATGCCAGAACTTGTCGATCTGGCGGTCCCAATCGTTGAGCAGGCGTTCCGCGAAGCGCGACTGGGTGCTGCGCACATGCTCCTCGACCAGGGCGCGCAGCTTGTCGGCCCATTGGTTGGAGCCGAGGCGCGCGATAGTCAGCGTCTCCTTGTTGACCCGCTGCATGAAGCTCTCGTCCTCGTCATAGACATAAGCCATGCCGCCGGTCATGCCGGCGCCGAAATTATGGCCGACAGCGCCGAGAATCACCGCAGTGCCGCCGGTCATATATTCGCAACCGTTGGAACCGCAGCCCTCGACCACCGTCTCGGCACCCGAGTTGCGCACCGCGAACCGCTCGCCAGCCTGGCCGGCAGCGAACAAGCGGCCCGCCGTCGCGCCGTAGAGCACCGTGTTGCCGATGATGGTGTTGCGATTGCTGACCAGCGACGAGGAAGACAGTGGGCGCACCACGATGATGCCGCCCGACAGGCCCTTGCCGACATAGTCGTTGGCGTCGCCGAACACCTCGATCTTGAGGCCCTGCACGGCGAAGGCGCCGAGCGACTGGCCCGCGGTGCCGCGCAGGCGCACGGTGACCTGGCCCGGCGCGAGGCCGGTCATGCCGAAGCGCCGGGTGATCTTCGACGACAGCTTGGTGCCGATGGCGCGCTGCGTGTTGCGCACGTTGTAGGCGAGCTGCATCTTCTCGCCGCCGTCGAGCGCCGGTTTGGCATCGACGATCATCTGCGCGTCGAGCGTTTCCGGCACTTCGTTGCGCTCGTTTTCGCCCATGGTGCAGAAGCGCGAATAGCCGCCCGGATCGGCCTGGGCCAAAATCGGGTTCAGGTCGAGATCGTCGAGATGCGCCGAGCCACGGCTGACCTGGGTCAAGAGGTCGGTGCGGCCGATGATTTCCTCGATCGACTTGGCGCCGAGCGAGGCGAGAATCTCACGCACTTCCTCGGCGACGAAGCTGAACAGGTTCACCACCTTCTCCGGCGTGCCGGTATATTTGGCGCGCAGCGCCTCGTCCTGGGTGCAGACGCCGACCGGGCAGGTGTTGGCATGGCACTGGCGCACCATGATGCAACCGGTGGCGACCAGCGAGATCGTACCCAGGCCGAACTCTTCGGCGCCGAGCATGGCGGCGACGACCACGTCGCGGCCGGTCTTGAAGCCGCCGTCGACGCGCAATTTGATGCGATGACGCAGACGGTTGAGCGTCAGCACCTGGTTGACTTCCGACAGACCCATTTCCCACGGCAGGCCGGCATGCTTGATCGAGCTTTGTGGGCTCGCGCCGGTACCGCCGGAATGGCCGGAAACCAGGATGACGTCGGCTTTGGCTTTTGCCACGCCCGCCGCGATCGTGCCGATGCCGGTCTGGGCGACGAGCTTCACCGTCACCTTCGCCTCGGGATTGATCTGCTTCAGGTCATAGATGAGCTGCGCCAGATCTTCGATCGAATAGATGTCGTGGTGCGGCGGCGGCGAGATCAGCGTGATCCCGGGCGTCGCGTGGCGCAGCTTGGCGATCATGCTGCTGACCTTGATGCCGGGCAGCTGGCCGCCCTCGCCGGGCTTGGCGCCCTGGGCGACCTTGATTTCCAATTCGCGGCAGTTGGTCAGATATTCGGCGGTGACGCCGAAGCGGCCCGAGGCGACCTGCTTGATCGCCGACGAGGCGTTGTCGCCGTTCGGCTTCAGCTTGTAGCGCGCCGGATCCTCGCCGCCCTCGCCCGAGTCGGACTTGGCGCCGATGCGGTTCATGGCGATGGACAGCGTCTCGTGCGCTTCGGGGCTGAGGGCGCCGAGCGAGATGCCGGGCGCGACCAGGCGCTTGCGGATTTCGGTGATCGATTCAACCGATTCGATCGCCACGCCTTTCAAGCCCTGCTTGAAGTCGAGCAAGTCGCGCAGCGCGATCGGGCGGTCGGGATTGCGCACCGATTCGGCGAACTTCTTGTAGGTGGCGTAGGAATCGGTGGCCACCGCCTGCTGCAGCGTGTGGATCGCCGGACCTTCGAGCGCATGGCTTTCGCCCGACTTGCGGAACACGTAGAAGCCGCCGACCGGCAAGGCCGTATTGTCTTCCGAGAAGGCGCGACCGTGGGTTTCCAGCGCCTTGCGCTGAATGCCCGACATGCCGAGGCCGGAAATGCGCGAGGTCATGCCGGGGAAGAAGTCGGCGACGAGCGAACGCGACAGGCCGAGGGCCTCGAAATTGTAGCCGCCGCGATAGGAAGACAGAACCGAGATGCCCATCTTCGACATGATCTTCATCAGGCCCTGATCCATCGCCTTCTTGTAGTGCTTCACGCACTCTTCGAGGGCGAAGCCCGGGAACAGGCCGCGGCGGTGGCGGTCGGCGATGCTTTCTTCGGCGAGATAGGCGTTCACCGTGGTGGCGCCGACGCCGATCAGCACGGCGGCATAATGCACATCGAGGCATTCCCCCGAGCGCACGTTGAGCGAGGTGAAGGTGCGCAACTGCTGACGCACGAGATGGGTGTGCACGCCGCCGGCGGCCAGGATCATCGGAATGGCGACGCGGCTCTCGCTCACCGCCTTGTCGCTGAGGATGACATGGACGCAGCCGCCGCGAATGGCGTCTTCGGCTTCGCGCTGGACGCGCGCGATCGAATCGCGCAGCGCATTGTCCCGAGATTCCACTGGGCCGTCGACCGGGAAGCTGCAGTCGATCTCGACCACGTCCTTGCCCATGTAGGCGCGCATGGCGGCGAATTCGGCGTTGCCGAGGATCGGCGATTCGAGCTGCAGCAATTTCGTCTGGCTCGAGTCCTCGTCGAGGATGTTGCCGAGGTTGCCGAGCCGGGTCTTCAGGCTCATCTGATATTGCTCGCGCAAGCTATCGATGGGCGGATTGGTGACCTGGCTGAAATTCTGGCGGAAGTAGTGGTGCAGACCGCGATAGCGCTTCGACAGCACGGCGAGCGGCGTGTCGTCGCCCATCGAACCGACGGCTTCCTTGCCGTCCTCGGCCATCGGATGCAGGATCAATTCGAGATCTTCGAGCGACAGGCCAGCGGCGAGCTGACGCGTGCGCAACTCCTCGCGCGTGAATTCCGGCTTGGTGTCGCCGTGCGACTTGATCAGGCTGTCGAGCGGGGTGATGTTGTTCACCCAGTCGCCGTAAGGATGGCGCGAGGACATCATGTCCTTCAGCTCGACGTCGGAATAAAACTTCGCTTCGGCGAGGTCGAGGCCGATCATCTCGCCCGGGCCGACGCGGCCCTTCTCGATGATGTTGGCTTCCGACACCGGCACCATGCCCGATTCCGAGCCGACGATGAGCAGGCCATCGCTGGTGAAGGTGTAGCGCAGCGGACGCAGGCCGTTGCGGTCCATGCCGGCGACGACCCAGCGGCCGTCGGTCGCGGCGATGGCGGCCGGGCCGTCCCACGGCTCCATGACGCAATTGCAGTAGCTGAAGAAGTCCTTGTGCGCCTGGGGCATCTCCGTCTTGTGCGACCAACTGTCGGGAATCAGCATGCTCTTGGCCATCGGCGCCGAGCGGCCGCCGCGCACCATCACCTCGAACACGTTGTCAAGCGCCGCCGAGTCCGAGCCGCCGGCCTGCACCACCGGCTTCAGATCGTCGCCATAGTCGCCGAAGGCGCCGGCGACCATGCGCGGCTCGTGGCTCTTCATCCAGTTGACGTTGCCGCGCAAGGTGTTGATCTCGCCGTTGTGAGCGAGCATGCGGAACGGCTGGGCCAGGCGCCAGTTGGGGAAGGTGTTGGTCGAATAGCGCTGGTGGAAGATGGCGAAGTTCGAAACGAAGCGCGGATCGAGCAGATCGGGATAGAACTCGTCGATCACCTCGGCGAGGAACAGGCCCTTGTAGATGACCGAGCGGCAGCTGAACGAGCAAATGTAGAAGTCGTTGATATGCTCGGCGAGCGCCGCGCGCTCGATGCGGCGGCGGATGATATAGAGATCGAGCTCGAACTGCTCGGCGCCGGTGCCGGGGTTCGAGGCGACCATGATCTGCTCGATCTCGGGGCGCGTCGCGTTGGCCTTCTCGCCGATCACGGCGGTGTTCACCGGCACTTGGCGCCAGCCGTAGATCGAATAACCGAAGCGGAGGATTTCCGTTTCGACGATGCAACGGCAGCGCTCCTGCGCGCCGAAGTCGTTACGCGGCAGGAAGACCATGCCGATGGCCAGGCGCCCCGGCTTCGGCTCGTGACCGGTGCGGGCGATATGTTCCTTGAAGAAATCCTGCGGGATCTGGACATGGATGCCGGCGCCGTCGCCGGTCTTGCCGTCGGCGTCGACCGCGCCGCGGTGCCACACGGCTTTCAGCGCGGCGATGCCGGCTTCGACCACGTCGCGACGCGGCTTGCCGTCGAGCGAGGCGATCAGGCCGACGCCGCAGGCGTCATGCTCGTTGGCAGCATCGTACATGCCATGTTTCTGCAAATGGGCGGCATTGGCCGTCCATTCGTTCAGGAACTGCTGGCCGTCATTGATCTTGTCGGACATTGCCTGTCCTCCCCTTACGACGCGGTCGCCATGGCGGGCGCGGCGCGGCGCGCGTCGACCTTGGCGGCGAGATAATTGTGCATGCATTCGGCGGCATCGCGGCCGTCGCGGATCGCCCAGACGACGAGCGAGGCGCCGCGCACGATGTCGCCGGCGGCGAACACGCCGTCGAGATTGGTCATCATGGTGCGGTAGTTCACCTTCAAGGTGCCCCAGCGCGTGACGCCGAGATCGGACGCACCGAACATCGTCGGCAGGTCCTCGGGATCGAAGCCGAGCGCCTTGATCACCATGTCGGCCTTCACGTTGAAATGCGAGCCGGGCAGCACCTGCGGCGTCTGGCGCCCCGTCGCGTCGGGCACGCCGAGATGGATGCGGCTGGCGCGTACGCCGGTCACCTTGCCGTCGCCGAGATAGGCTTCCGGCTGGGCGAGCCAGACGAATTCGACGCCTTCTTCCTCGGCATGCTTCACTTCGCGTTGCGAGCCCGGCATGTTGGCGCGGTCGCGGCGATAGAGGCACTTCACCGATTTGGCGCCCTGGCGTACCGCGGTGCGCACGCAGTCCATGGCGGTGTCGCCGCCGCCGATGACGACGACGTCCTTGCCGGCGGCATCGAGCGTGCCGTTGTCGAAGGCCGGCACCTTGTCGCCGAGGCCCTTGCGATTCGACGCGGTGAGATAATCCATCGCCGGGAAAATATTGGCGAGCCCGGCGCCGGGCATGGCGGCGTCGCGCGCCTTATAGACGCCGGTCGCGATCAACAGCGCGTCATGCTTCTTACGGAGAGCATCGAGGCTGGCATCGCGCCCCACTTCGAAGCCGAGATGCAGATGGATGCCCGACTGCTTCATCAGGTCGGCGCGACGCGCCACGACTTCCTTCTCCAGCTTGAAGCTGGGGATGCCATAGATCATCAGGCCGCCGACGCGGTCGTAGCGGTCGTAGATGTGAACGTCATAACCCTTGGCGCGCAGCTGCATGGCGGCCGCCATGCCGCCGGGGCCGGCGCCGATGATGGCAACGGACTGGCCGCGCTCGCGCTTCGGCTTCACCGGCTTGACCCAACCCTGCTCGAAGGCTGTATCGGTGATATATTTTTCGATCGAGCCGATGGTGACGGTCGAATGGCCAGACTGCTCGAGGACGCAATTGCCCTCGCAGAGACGGTCCTGCGGGCAGATGCGGCCGCAGATCTCCGGGAAATTGTTGGTCGCCGAGGAGACTTCATAGGCCTCCTCAAGGCGCCCTTCAGCGGTCAGCTTGAGCCAGTCGGGAATGTTGTTGTTGACCGGGCAATGAACCTGGCAGAACGGCACGCCGCATTGCGAGCAGCGACTCGCCTGCGTCGCCGCCTCCGCATCGGCGAACTCGCCGTAGATTTCGTCGAAATCGCGTTTGCGCTCGGCGGCCACGCGCTTGTCGGGCATGTGGTTGCCGATTTTGACGAACTTCAGCATGTGCTGCGACATGACGCGGTCTCTCTTGTTGCTCGCGGGTGTTGCTCGCGGGCTGGGTTGCCCGGGTCGTCTGCGCCGTCCGCCGGACCTCGCGCGGGCGCGCCGGGAGCGATCCCGGGCCGACCCACGCTGCGACTGGCGGCAAGCAAAATGGGAGAAGCCGGCGGGCCCTTGCCCGACGCGCCCCTCCCTGGGTGTCGTTTGGAACGCCCCATCCTGGGTGCGGCAGTCTTGCGGGCCCTCCCTGAGGAGCCCTTCCGCAAAACGAAATGGGGGCCTGCGGCGGCCTTTCGCCCCTCTTAAGCCAGTTTCCCGGGCCAGGCGAGGAGAATCTCGAAACAAGGTCAATATAGATGACCTATATGCCCCTGCAAAGCAAAATGTTCAATGAATGCCCGCCTCTAGCCGGCGGTCGGGCGGCATAAATTGGTCACGCGGCGAGACTAATTTTATGATTCGTGCCCCTCGGGCAGAGTGCTATAAGCCCACCGGGCCAAGATTCGGCGCAGATTCAAGGCTGTAGGACCGCAGGGAGATCCGGCGGATCGTTCGTCCCGGAGGCTATGAGGCCTGGGGCATGTCAGGAGCCATCGTGACCGTCCTCAATATTATCGTCCTCGCCCTCCTGCAGGGCCTGACCGAACTGCTGCCCATCAGCTCCTCCGCCCATCTCATTCTCGTGCCGGTGATCACCGGATGGCCCGACCAGGGCCTGATGGTGGATGCCTCGCTCCATCTCGGCACCTTCTGCGCCATCGCCCTTTATTTCTGGCGGGACTGCCTGGCCATGCTGCTCGGCCTGCTCAATCTGCTGCGCGGCAAGGTCACGCCCGGCGCCAAGCTTATGGGCTTCGTCGTCATCGCCACCATCCCGGCGGTGATCTGCGGCCTCTTGATCAAGGACTATGCCGAGACGGCGCTGCGCTCGGTCGCCATCATCGGCTGGACGGCGACGATCTTCGGCATCCTGCTGTTCGTCGCCGACCGGTGGGGCGTGCGCCTGAAAAAGGTCGAGCACATGACCTGGCAGGGCGCGATCATCGTCGGCCTGGCGCAATGCCTCGCCTTGATCCCCGGCACCAGCCGCTCGGGCATCACCATGACGGCCGGCCGCGCCATGGGCTTCGAGCGGCGCGACGCGGCGCGCTTTTCCTTCCTCGTCTCCTTGCCGGTCACGCTTGGCGCCGGCCTGCTCGGCGTCTATGAAATTTCCAAAGGCGCCGATGGCGGCGCGCATCTGCATGACGCGGCGCTCGCGGCGGGCGGCGCGTTCCTCGCCTCACTGGCGACCGTGGCCTTCTTGATGAATTGGCTGCGCACGGCGAGCTTCACGCCGTTCGTCGTCTATCGCGTGGCGCTCGGCATCGGCCTGCTGATCTGGGTCTACGGCTTCGGCGGGCCTGGCATGGTGCCGTAAAGCGCCCGCGAATCAGCTGGCGTAAACGCCGCCGCCCTTGCGGAATCGCGCGAGATAACTGGGCAAAATCGCTTCCGCCGCCGTCGGCAGGATGCCGAGTTGCGCGAAGCCCGCCGCGCCCTCATGCACCACATTGTCGATGCGCAACAGCTTGGCCTGATCGCGCGTCAGCAACGGCGCGCCGAGCGGGAAGAGCGGCGCGATGGTGCCGATCACGTCGGCGGCGAAGAACGGCAAGTTGATCAGCGCGGCGTCGCGGCCGGTTTCGGCCAGCACCAAGCGCATCAATTCCTCGAAGCTATAGACCGTCGGACCGCCCAGCTCGAAGGTGCGGCCCAGGATGTTTGAGGTGGCAGCGCTCGGCTCGCTCAGGCTTTTGACGATGGCATCGGCGACGTCGCCGACATAGACCGGCTGGAACTTCGTCTCGCCGCCGCCGAACAGCGGCATGACCGGCGACATGCGCGCCATGGCGGCGAAGCGGTTGAAGAAATCGTCCTCCGGCCCGAACAGCACGCTCGGGCGCAGGATGGTCGCCAAAGGGAAGGCCGCGCGCACGGCGGCCTCGCCGGCCGCCTTGGAGCGCGCATAGGCCGAGGGCGATTCGGCGTCGGCGCCGATGGCGGAGACCTGCACCAGGCGCTGCACCCCAGCGGCGGCGGCGGCCTTGGCGACGATCTCGGCGCCCTCGGCGTGAACCGCGTCGAAGGCGTAGCGGCCGCGCGCATAGAGAATACCGACGAGATTGACCACGCCGTCGGCGCCGGCCACGGCGGCAGCGACCGCCGCCGGATCGAGGATGTCGGCGGCGACCGGGACGACCTGACCGACGTCGCCGCGCGGGCGCAGGAAATCGGCGTGGCGCGGCGAGCGCACCGCGACGGTGACGCGCACGCCGGCGCGCGCCAGGCGCTGCACCAAATGGCGGCCGATGAAGCCGGAACCGCCGAATACCGTGACGCGCTTGATCGCCATGACTTTATCCCTTGCCCCATGTACTGCTGCCGACGACCCGCCGGGCGCCAGGACCCGACTATAGACCGTCCTGCGGTGAATATTCGCTGGCGCGGGGGGCGTCAACTGCGCCGCGGCCACCCCTGGCCGCCGGCGGCCTTTCGCCCGCGCCGGCCAGCCGGCAGGGACGCGCGCCGAAGCCCCGCTTTCTTATGCGCCGGTTGACTTTCCCCCCGCCGCCGTCTATCCAAACCGGCTCGCGTCGGACCCTACCTGCCGGCGTGTGTCCGAGCCTGTGTGCCCAGGTGGCGGAATTGGTAGACGCACTAGCTTCAGGTGCTAGCGGGCGCAAGCTCGTGGAAGTTCGAGTCTTCTCCTGGGCACCACTCTCTCGCCGCCGGCGGCGCGACAAAAGGACGGACGCATTGGCCAATTACCTCCATCAGAATGACCTGCCCGACGGGCTCAGCTTCGGCGCCAGCGTCGCCGTCGATAGCGAGACCATGGGCCTGCGCCACCTGCGCGATCGCCTCTGCCTCGTGCAATTGTCGGCCGGCGACGGCGACTGCCATCTCGTGCAGTTCCCCGGCCCGATCGCCGAGCGGCCTTATAAAGCGCCCAATCTGGCGGCTTTGATGAGCGATCCCAAGGTCACGAAAATCTTCCATTTCGCGCGCTTCGACGTCGCCGCGATCAAATATTACCTCGGCGTCGATTGCACGCCGGTTTATTGCACCAAGATCGCCTCGCGCCTGGTGCGCACCTTCACCGACCGCCATTCGCTGAAGGATCTTTGCCGCGAACTGACTGGCACCGATCTGTCCAAGCAGCAGCAGAGCTCCGACTGGGGCGCCGCCAAACTGACCCCCGAGCAGCTCGACTATGCCGCCTCGGACGTGCTCTATCTGCATGCCATCAAGGCGAAACTCGACGCCATGCTGCTGCGCGAGGGCCGCATGGAGCTGGCCGAGGCCTGCTTCCGCTTCCTGCCGGCGCGCGCCACCCTCGATATCGGCGGCTGGGCCGAAGACGACATCTTCGCCCACTGAGCCGCCGGGCGGACGCCCGGGCCCGGCTATGCCCGTAAAGCCCAGGGATTCCGCCGATTTAGGCTGATTCCTTCGCCGCAAATCTTTGATTGATCCCGGCGAAGGGAGTAAACACATATAGCTATGGGCCAGCCTCGGCATGGCCCCACCCCCATGACCGCCGCTCGGCGAGAGGACATGAAAGCTCGTACGGCCAAATCCCGCACGGCCAAGGAGACGCCCAACAAGGAACGGGGCGCCAAGGTCATCTCGATGAAATCGCGCAAAGCTTTGCGGATTGCGCCCGAGCATGGCCCCAAGCATGCGGGCGACATGGCCGCCGCCCAGCGGGTGTTCAATCTCGAAGCCGAAGGCATCGCAGCCCTCGCCCGCACCCTCGACGCCGACTTCTCGCGCGCCCTGGACCTGATGATGGGCTGCCAAGGCCGCATCGTCGTCTCCGGCATGGGCAAGAGCGGCCATGTCGCGCATAAGATCGCCGCGACCCTCGCCTCCACCGGTACGCCGGCCTTCTTCGTCCATCCCGGCGAGGCGAGCCACGGCGATCTCGGCATGATCACGCGCGGCGACGTCGTGCTGGCGCTGTCCAATTCCGGCGAGACCGCTGAGCTGACCGATCTGGTCGCCCATACGCGGCGCTTTCGCATTCCGCTCATCGCCATCACCGGCCGCCGGCCCAGCTCGCTCGCCGACAATGCCGACGTGGCGCTGGTGCTGCCCGCCGCCGCCGAAGCCTGCCCGATGGGCCTGGCGCCCACCACCTCGACGACCATGACCTTGGCGCTCGGCGATGCCATCGCGGTGGCGCTGATGGAACGTCGCGGCTTCACCGCCGACGAATTCCAGATGCGCCATCCCGGCGGCCGCTTGGGGCGCAAGCTGCTCAAGGTCTCCGACATCATGCATGGCGGCGACGAGCTGCCGCTCGTGCCCGGCAAGATGACGATGGACAAGGCGCTGATCGAAATGACGGCCAAGCATTTCGGTTGCGTCGGCGTCGTCGACGCCAAGAACAAGCTGCTCGGCGTCGTCACCGACGGCGACTTGCGCCGCAATATGTCGCCGAAACTGCTCGCCAAGACCGCTGGCGAAGTGATGACGGCCTCGCCCGTGACGATCCGCCCGCAGGCGCTCGCCGACGAGGCGCTCGGCGTGATGAATGCGCGCAGCATCACCACGCTGTTCGTCGTCGATAAAGGCAAGACCGTCGGCATCATACACGTTCACGATTGCTTGCGCTCCGGCATCGCATGACCAGCGACGCGCATCTTCCCACCAGCACGGCGGCCGCGACCGGCGAGATCGACGAAATCGCTCGGCGTGCGCGCCGACGCCTGCGCGACACGCCGCGCGGCAGCTACTCGCGTTTCGTCACCCTCGCCAAACTGCTGCTGCCGACGGTCGCCGTGGCGCTCATCGCCGCCGTGTTCGTCTGGCCGCAACTGCAGTCGCGCGACGGCGGCTTCAATCTCGGCTTCGCCGAACTGAAAATCGGCGATGCGGAACGGCTGCGCATGATCAACCCGCGCTATACCGGCCTCGACCAAAATCAATTGCCCTACGAAGTGACGGCCGAGATCGCCAATCAGGATTCGCCCAAGGCCGACGACATCGGCCTGGAAAAACCAAAGGCCGACATGACGCTGTCGGACGGCACCTGGATCGCCATCGAGGCACCGCTCGGCAATTACGGACAGAAATCGCAGATGCTGGATCTTTCGGGCGGCGTGAATCTGTTCCACGATTCGGGCTACGAATTCAACAGCCCAACGGCGCGCATCGATCTGACCAAGGGCCTCGCCGAAGGGCATGAGCGCATCGTCGGCCACGGCCCGTTCGGCGACGCCGAGGGCGAAGGGTTCCGTCTGCTCGACAAGGGCAAGACCATCATCTTCACCGGCAAATCGAAAGTCGTGCTCTACCCCGAGGGCGAGGATGCGGAACCGACGCCCGCTAAAAAGCCCTCGGCCAATACGGCGGAGCGACGGCCATGATGCGCGCAAAGCTTATCGCGCTGGCTCTGCTCGCCGTAGTCGTCGCTTTCGCGCCGAACGCCATCGCCCAGGGCCTCGGCCTCAGCGGCGGCGGTAACGACGACATGCCGCTCGAGGTCTATGCCGACAACGGCATCGAGTGGCGCCAGAACGACAACGTCTATATCGCGCGCGGCAACGCCAAGGCGATCAAGGGCACCACCACGGTGTATGCCGACACGCTGATGGCGCATTATCGCAAGGCGGCCACCAGCGGCTCGGAAGTTTGGAAGATCGAGGCCGAGGGCAATGTTCGCATCGTCTCGACCCAAGAAACCGCTTATGGCGATCGCGCCGTTTACACCATCGACGACGGCGCGCTGATCATGACCGGCAAGAACCTGAAGCTGGTGACGCCGCGCGAAACCATCACGGCGCGCGACCGCCTGGAATATTGGGACAAGAAAAACCTCGCCATCGCGCGCGGCGACGCGCTTACTGTCACCGAAGACGGTCGGCGGATTCGCGCCGACACGCTGACGGCGACCTTCAAGCCGTCCAACAGTCAGCAAGCGGG
This sequence comes from Rhizobium sp. Q54, assembly GCA_945861615.1. GTDB lineage: Bacteria > Pseudomonadota > Alphaproteobacteria > SMXQ01 > SMXQ01 > CAMAVH01. The sequence goes on from CAMAVH010000010.1 coordinate 25,424, forward strand.
CGCCAAGCCGGCAGCGCCGGCGCCGACCCGCGTGGCGACGAACAACGCCGGCGCGACAGCGCGCAACGGTCGCCAGCCGCAAAGCAATTCGCGCCTGGATCGCATGGATGCCGTCGGCAATGTCGTCATCACGACGCCCGAGGAAGTGGCGCGCGGCGAACGCGGGGTTTATTTCGAGGATTCGGGTATCGCCACATTGACGGGATCGGTTAAAATCACGCGCGGCCAGAACCAGTTGAACGGAGACGCGGCGGAAGTGAATTTGCGCACCGGGATCAGCCGAATGCTCAACCAGCCGGGCCGCACCAGCGGGCCGGTCCGCGCCCTTCTCGTGCCGGAAAAGCGCGACGAAACCCCCGCCGCCCCGACGCCCAACACGCGCGCGCCCGCAGCGCCGGCGCGCAATTGAGCGCCATGGCCGCGCCCACGCCGCTCCATACCGCCCCTGCCGCCGGCACCGGTCCGCAACTGGTGCGCGACAATCAGGGCCTCTCGGCGCACAACCTCGGCAAGCGGTTCAAGAAGCGCCCGGTGCTGCGCGACGTCACCATTCACGTGCAGCGCGGCGAAGTCGTCGGCCTCCTGGGCCCCAACGGCGCCGGCAAGACGACCTGCTTCTACATCATGACCGGCCTGATCCCCGCCGAATACGGCACGATCACGCTCGATGGCGCCGACATCACCGACCTGCCGATGTATCGCCGCGCCCGCATGGGCATCGGCTATCTGCCGCAGGAGGCCTCGATCTTCCGCGGCATGACGGTGGCCAACAACATCCGCGCCGTGCTCGAAGCCGTCGAACCCGCCGCCGACAAGCGCGAGGCCGAGCTCGAGGAGCTGCTCGCCGAATTCTCGATCAGCCATCTGGCGCGCACGCCGGCCCTCGCGCTCTCTGGCGGCGAGCGCCGCCGCGTCGAGATCGCCCGCGCCCTCGCCTCGCGCCCGCAATTCATGCTGCTCGACGAGCCGCTCGCCGGCATCGATCCGATCGCCATCGGCGACATCCGCGATTTGGTGCTGCATTTGAAGGATCGCGGCATCGGCGTGCTGATCACCGACCACAACGTCCGCGAAACGCTCGACATCGTCGATCGCGCCTACATCCTGCACGACGGGCGCGTGCTGATGGAAGGGGCCCCCTCGGAGATCGTGGCGCACGAAGACGTGCGCCGCGTTTATCTCGGGGAACGGTTTAGCCTTTAGGGCCCGCCATGGCGATGGGTCCCAAACTAACCCTGCGGCAGACGACATCACTCGTCATGACGCCCCAGCTGCAGCAGGCGATCAAACTGCTGCAGCTCTCAAATCTCGAACTGTCGGCCTATGTCGAGCAGGAGCTGGAGCAAAATCCGCTGCTCGAGCGCGAGGAATCCGAACGCGAGGAAATCGCCCGCGACACGCGCCCCGAAGGCGCCGAGGGCGAGGCCAAGACCGGCGACGAGGCTGGCGAGGCGCCCGACGTGCGCGATAGCGCCGACATGGCTGGCAACGAATCGATGCCGAGCGAAGGCGAAAGCCCGCTCGACACCGACTTCGGCAATGTTTGGAGCGAAGACGGTGCGGCCGGCGATCCCGAGGCCTTCGCCAACTGGAGCGGCGGCAGCGGCAGCAGCAGCCGCGGCGGCGATTTCGAGGAGGGCGAATACAACCTCGAGCACACGCTGTCGAAGGACATCAGCCTGCGCGACCATCTGCTGGCGCAGATCAACATCGAACTCGACGATCCGGCCGACCGCCTGATCGGCATCGATTTGATCGAAATGCTCGACGAGGCCGGCTATCTGACCGGCGAGCTGGCCGAACTGGCCGACCGGCTCGGCTGCGACATCGCCCTCGTCGAACGCACGCTGGACAAATTGCAGAAGTTCGATCCGCCCGGCGTGTTCGCCCGCTCGCTATCGGAATGCCTCGCCCTGCAACTGCGCGAGCGCAACCGGCTCGATCCCGCGATCCAGGCGCTGCTCGACAATCTCGACCTGCTCGCCAAGCGCGATCTCGTGGCGCTGCGCAAGATCTGCGCCGTCGACAACGAGGACCTGGTGCAGATGATCGAGGAGATCCGCGCCCTCGATCCCAAGCCGGGGCTCGCCTTCGACGCCCAGGTGGCGCAGCCGGTGACGCCCGACGTGCTGGTCAAGCCGCATCCCAAGGGCGGCTGGCAGGTCGAACTGAATGCCGAGACCCTGCCGCGCGTGCTGGTCAACCAGACCTACTACGCCAAGGTCACCAAGGACGTGCGTTCCAAGCAGGACAAGGACTACATCGCCGACCGCCTGCAATCGGCCAATTGGCTGGTGCGCTCGCTGCATCAGCGCGCCACCACGATCCTGAAAGTGGCGAGCGAGATCGTCCGCCGCCAGGAGGCCTTCTTCCAGCACGGCGTACAGCATCTGCGGCCGCTCACGCTGCGCGACATCGCCGCGGTGATCGACATGCACGAAAGCACGGTCAGCCGCGTCACCACCAACAAGTACATGGCGACTCCACGCGGCATCTACGAGATGAAGTATTTCTTTACCTCGGCGATCGCCAATTCGGTCGGCGGCGGCGACGCCCACTCGGCCGAAGCCGTGCGCTCGCGCATCAAGGAACTGATCGACGCCGAGCAAGCGACCGAGGTGCTGTCGGACGACCGCATCGTCGAGATCCTCAACGGCCAGGGAATCGATATCGCCCGGCGCACCGTGGCGAAGTACCGCGAAGCCATGCGCATCCCCTCTTCGGTTCAGCGACGGCGCGAAAAAACCTCATCTTTGTAATAACTTAGCTACGTATCAGGAACGTGCCGGACCGCTTTTCGTTGACTTGATAGGGGGGCGGTTTTAAGGTGCGGCCACTTTCAAATCCCCTCTCCTTCTCGCCCCTCTCAGAGCGTTGGCGAGAGCGCCCACAGTCAGTTCGGACTTTCATCGCGGGGACCATGCAAATATCAGTTTCGGGCCAGCACATCGACATCGGCGACGCCTTGCGCAGCCATGTCGAAGAGCATATGGCCACATCCGTCGAAAAATATTTCGGCAACGCCATCGAGGGCAAAGTCGTCTTTTCCCGCGAGGCGCATCTGTTTCGTGCCGACATCAACGTGAATGCCGGTCACGAAATTCAATTCCAAGGCCATGGCGAAGCGGACGCCCCCTACGCCGCTTTCGACCTCGCTTTGGAACGTACGGCCAAGCAGCTCCGGCGCCATAAGCGCAAGCTGCGCGACCACCATCGCGCCGAGGGCGCGAAGGACGTTGCCGGCGTCGACGACGCCGATGACAAGGTCGAAGATTAACGAACGCCAGGGGCGGGCATGGAGATCGTCGACTTGATTACACCGAAAAGCGTGATCGCCAATTTGCGGGCGACCAGCAAGAAACAGGCATTGCAAGAGCTCGCCCGTTTCGCCGCCGGTCTCACCGGCGAACAGGAGCGCGCCATCTTCGAAGTTCTGCTCGAGCGCGAGCGCCTGGGCACCACCGGCGTCGGCGCCGGCGTCGCCATCCCGCATGGCAAGCTCGCCGGTCTCAAGCATCTCTACGGCGTGTTCGCGCGCCTGGAAACGCCGATCGACTTCGAATCGGTGGATGAGCAGCCCGTCGATCTGATCTTCCTGCTGCTGGCCCCCGAATCGGCCGGCGCCGATCATCTCAAGGCGCTTGCCCGCGTCTCTCGCCTGCTGCGCGACCGCGAAATGTGCGAGAAGCTGCGCGGCTCGGACACCGGCGATGCGATCTACGCGCTGCTGACCGACATGTCGACGAGCCACGCGGCCTGACGCCGCCCATTACAGCAGTCTAACGCAAAACGGGCGCGCCCTTTCGAGGACGCGCCCGTTTCTTTTCAATCCGACTTATCGCGCGCGAGGCCGCGCGCGGATATTCAATGAACGCCCAAAGAACGCTCGGCGCTCGTTAGTGAACGCTGACCGGCGCGAGATCGTGCTGGCGGATCGCCGCCATGGCGATATCGCGATCGGCGAGAATGGCGATTTCGGTGCCGTCGGCCGCATAGACGCCGAAGACGCTGGCGCCTTCGACCTTCACCGGCTTCACATAAGCCACTTCCTGCAGCCCGAGCGACGCCAGATCGTGGTCCGACATGATCGGCAGAGTCTGTTCAGCGGTATTCATAACTGCCTCCTTCCTGGATGCCTCCGCAGGGTACTCGCCATTGCTTAAGCGGGCCTTAAAGCGGCATCTGGCCATTAAGTTAACGACTTACGGCCGGTTAAGTTCATCAGCCCGGGGAACCCGCCAAGCGAACAGGGGGTCGGCCCGATTCAGCCTTTGCGCGCGCCTTGTTCGACCGGAACGGCGCCATGATCGTTCGCGCCATTCTGGCCGCGGTTTTCGCCATTGCGGATCTCGACGCTGCGCGAGCGCGCTTCGATTTCCGGACGGACCAGTTCGACGCTGAGCAGGCCGTTGGCGAGGGCGGCGCCCGTCACCTCGATGCCTTCGGCGAGCACGAAGCGGCGCTGGAACTGCCGGGCGGCGATGCCGCGATGGAGATAGACGCGGTTCTCGTCATCGACCTGCTTGCCGCGCACGACAAGCTCGTTGTCTTCGACGCCCACCGAAAGTTCGTCGAGCGTGAACCCGGCGACCGCGAGCGTGATGCGCAGCTGGTTGGCGCCGGTTTGTTCGACATTGTAGGGCGGATAGCCGTCGGCGGCGCTGCGCGACACGCGGTCGAGCACGCGCTCGAAATGGTCGAAGCCGAGCACGAGCGGGCTGTTGAACAAAGAAAGGCGAGACATCGGCGACTCCTCAGCATGAGCGAGATCACAGGGACCGCAAGATCCTGGGCGGTGGCCGGCCCGCGCGCCTTATGCGCCGCGGTTCGGCCTTGCGGCCTGACGGCCCGTTCTGGCGCCGTCGCTTCCATATGTAGGAAACGGCTCCGCCATAACAAGGGGCGAACCAGCTCGGAACCGGGCGCTTGCCGCCGCTCTGCCTCTCTCTATACGCGGGCGATCCGGCGCAAGATCAGTGGCGCAGCCTAGGCCGGCCAAGGCTTTGTTCCGACGCCTCATTTGCCTAGTCCAGGGCGGCCCGCCGAGCCAACGAACTTCCGCGCTAGGCGGAGACGCCGGAAGCCCTCGGCCCCTCGCTGCGCGCGCGCAGCCAGCGCGTCACCGGCCGCTCGAAGAGCAGATGCAGCGCCACGCCGGCGAGCACCGCGGCGGCGAATTGCAGGCCGGCATAGAGCCAGGGCTGCGCCGGCGGACTGACGCCGTCGCCGGCCAGGCCGAACATCAAGAGCCGCGGCGCCGTCAGCATGAAGGGATGCAGGAGATAGATCGAGTAGGAGGCATCGCCGAGGAACGCGAAGAAGCGTGTGACGGCGTTGGGCGGGCGATCCTCGGCCGGCCGCGCCATGCCCGCCAGGCCGGCGATGATGAGCGCGGAGGGCAGGCCCCAATAGACGACGCGCGGCATGTCCCCCAGGCCATAGCGCCCGACCCAGACATAAGCCGCCAGGCCGGCGATCACGCAGCCCCAGCCGAGCCAGGACGGCAGCCTGAGGCCTTCGCGCAAGGCCAGGGCGATTAGCATACCGAAGACGAATTCGAGGATGATCGTGTCGGCCCAGAAGGCCAGGGGATTGGGCAAGGGGGCCAGCAGCAGGCCGGCCAGCGCGATCGCCGCGAACAGCAGGCTGATGGCCGCCACCGCCAGGCAGCGCGGCAGAGCGATCGCCAGAGCGAAGATCGCGTAGAAATACATTTCGTAGTTCAGCGTCCAGCCGACGCCGTTGAGCGGCACGACATCGCCGCTGGTGCGCGGATAGGGCAGGAACATAAAGGACGCCGCGATCCAGCGGACGAATTGCGACAGGGGCTCCATGTCGCTACCGCGCTGACGCAGCAGGATGTAGGCGAGCGCCGCCAGGCTCGTCGCCCAATAGATCGGCACGATGCGGATCAGCCGGCGCGTGATGAAAATCTTCCAGCCGCCCGGCTGCGCGAACAAGCGCTCGGACGTGTAGACCATGATGAAGCCGGAAATGACGAAGAACAGATCGACGCCGAGATCGGTCACGCCGAGCCGGGGCGGAAAGCCGGCGATGCCGAACTTCACCTGAAAATCGTACTGGATATGCTGATAGATCACGCCGAGCGCGGCGACGGCGCGCAGCACCTGGATCGACAGGAAGCGTGGCGCGGCGGCGGGCGGAAAAATCCCCGGCGAGGCGAGCGGCGGAAGGGCGGCGACGGACGTCATGGCTGTCTCTCAGGCCGCGGCGGCGCGGGCGCTTCAGTTATGACCGATGGGCCGCGTCGCGCCAAGCCTTGGCCAGGCCGTCCGCCAGCGCCGTATAGCGAAAATCGGGAAAGGCCCGCCGCGTCGCCGCCGGATCGAACGGCCGGTAGCCGTTGTGCGGCATCGCCCCCTGGCGCGGCGTGCCGCGCAGGGCGACCGGCGCCTTGGCCAGCGCGATCGTCTGCTCGGCGATGGCGCGAAAGCTGTGCACGTCGCCGGTCGCGATATTCAAGGTGCCGGCGCTGCGATGGAGCAGAACGCGCGCGATCAGCTCGGCGACATCGTCGATCAGCACATGATCGCGCCGCTCCTCGCCCTCGCCGAACAGCGCGATCTCCTCGCCCGCCGCGACGAGGCGGCGGAAGCGGTTCGGCCCGTAGCCGTTGTGCGGATCGGCCGCGCCATAGAGCAGGCTCGGCCGCAGCACGGCGAGCGGCGCCTTGACGACCGACTTCAGCATCACCTCGCGCGCCAGATGCATCGCGCCGTGCAGCGAGCCCGGCTCGGCGCAGGACTCCTCGGTCAGCGGCGCCGGCGAATCGCGATAGACCGCGTCGGAGCTGACATAGACGACATGGGCGACCGGCGCAGCCTCCAGCGCGGTGCAGACTGCCTGCATCATGCGGATGTTATCGAGCAGCATCGCCGTATCCTTGCACGGCGCCTTGGCCGCGATGACGAGCAACGCGTCGTCCGGCTTGAGCAGGCCGCGCAGCTTGTCGGCGGCATCCGCCGCGAGCAGATCGAGATCGCCGCGGCCCAAGGGCAGCGTCGCCACGCCGCGCGCGGCGAGCCGCTCGCTCGAGGCTTTGCCGACGAAGCCCTGCGCGCCGAGAATGACGACGCGCGCGGGCGCTTGGGGCGTGGCGTGATGATGATGCAGCATGGGACCTCGGACAAAAGATGGCGCGGCCCAGTCTACTCAGCGATCAGGACCGCAGAAACGAAAAGGCCCGACGCAGCAGCGCCGGGCCTTTCGATTTGGTGGAGCCAAGCGGGATCGAACCGCTGACCTCTACAATGCCATTGTAGCGCTCTCCCAGCTGAGCTATGGCCCCGAAACGCGGGTGCGCAGCGCCTTGTTTTGTTTCGCCGAGCGGGATCGGCGGGCGGCTGCGCGATGGGCGGAGAACATAGAGGGGGCGCCGGGCGTCCGTCCAGAGGAAAAACGGCCGCCGGCAGCGGTGGGAAAATCCTGCCCGGCCAACGGCTTGCGCCGGACCGGGCCGATTTGGCGTTTAGCGGTCGCCCTCGTCGTCGACCTTCTCGATGACCTCGGCCACGTCGTCGTCGTCTTCACCGAGCTCGGAGGTGTCTTCGATGACGTCCTCCTCCTCATCGTCGGTGTCGTCGGCGTCGATCACGTCCTCGGGCAGATCCGCCGCGTCCGGATCGACCACGGCGGCGATCTTCTTGGGCTTCACCGGCTTGTCCTCGACCACGGCCTTGGCGCGGCGCGGCTTGAGCGCGGCCTGCACGTCGAACACGGTGCCGCACTTGGGGCAGAGAATGGGATCGCGGTTGAGGTCGTAGAACTTGGCGCCGCAACTGCCGCAGACGCGTTTCACGCCCAACTCAGGCTTCACCATGCGCTCGATCTCCAAAATGCTCGATAGCCCGGCCGCATGACGCCGCCGTAAGCCTTACAATGCCGTCTCAAAACGCCCGCGGACAGTTTGGCGGCAGCGGTGCCAATTGCCATGATCGCCGCTGGCTGTCAAAAGTAATTTTCGCCGCCTAGCGGGCCGTGCGATAACCGCCTCCCGCACCCGCTTTCATCAGGGCGTAAAACGCCCGGTAAACGCAGTTCCGCGAGCTTTTGGCGGCAGTTTTCATAAAAGAGCGATTTCCATGTCGACCCCCGTACAAACCGCCGCCGCGGCCTCTCATGGCAGCGGCCCCCGCCCTCTGACGGCGCACAAAGCCGGCGCGCTCGCCGGCGCCGCGCGCGTGCCGGGCGACAAATCGATCTCGCACCGCGCGCTGATGATCGGCGCGGTAGCGGTCGGCGAAACGACGATCCATGGCCTGCTCGAAGGCGAAGACGTGCTCAACACGGCGAAAGCCATGCAGGCGCTCGGCGCGACGGTGAACCGCGACGCCGACGGCGTTTGGCATGTGCAGGGCGTCGGTCTCGGCGCGCTGAAGGATCCCGACGACGTCATCGACATGGGCAATAGCGGCACCGGCGCGCGCCTGCTCTCCGGCCTCGTCGCCGGCCATCCGATCACCGCGCAATTCACCGGCGACGCCTCGCTGCGCTCGCGTCCGATGGCGCGCGTCACCAAACCGCTCGAAGGCTTCGGCGCGCGCTTCGTCGCGCGCGAGGGCGGCCGCCTGCCGATGACGGTGATCGGCACGCGCGATCCGATGCCCGTGACCTACAAGCTGCCGGTGCCGTCGGCCCAGGTGAAATCGGCGATTCTCTTCGCCGGCCTCTGCGCGCCGGGCACCACCACGGTGATCGAGCCCGAACCGACGCGCGACCATTCCGAGCTGATGCTGCGGCATTTCGGCGCCGAATTGACGGTCGAAGACCAGAGCGACGGCAGCCGCCGCATCGCGCTGACCGGCCAGCCCGAGCTGACGGCGCGCGAGGTGCGTGTCGCCGGCGATCCCTCGTCGGCCGCCTTCCCCGCCGTCGCCGCGCTGATCGTGCCGGGCTCGCGCGTCACGCTGCGCCATGTCGGGCTCAATCCCCTGCGCGACGGGCTCTATCGCACGCTGATGGAGATGGGCGCCGACATCAAATACGAGAATATGCGCGACGAGGCCGGCGAGCCGGTCGCCGATCTCGTCGTCTCGCACGGCCCGCTCAAGGGCGTCGATGTGCCGGCCCATCGCGCGCCGTCGATGATCGACGAATATCCCATCCTCGCCATCGCCGCCGCTTGCGCCAGCGGCACCACGGTGATGCGCGGCCTCGCCGAATTGCGCGTGAAAGAAAGCGACCGCCTGACCGCCATCGCCGAAGGGCTCGCCGCCTGCGGCGTCAAGGCCGAGGTCGATGGCGACACGCTCACCGTGCACGGCAACAGCGGCAAGATTCCCGGCGGCGGCCGCATCGCCACCCGGCTCGATCACCGCATTGCCATGGCCTTCCTGGTGCTGGGACTGGCCGCCGAGGCGCCGGTGACGGTGGACGACGGCAGCCCGATCGCCACCAGTTTCCCCGACTTCGAGGCCCTGATGGCCGGCCTCGGCGCGAAAATCTCGGCTTGATGACAAAACCGGTCATTATCGCCATCGACGGCCCGGCCGCGTCCGGCAAGGGCACCCTGTCCGAGCGCCTGGCGGCCCATTTCGACTATGCCCATCTCGAAACCGGACGGCTCTACCGCGCGGTCGCCGCCAAGCTGCTGGCCGCCGGCCTGACCGCCCCCAGCGAGGCCCAGGCCGCCGAAGTCGCACAGCATCTGGGGGATGCCGACCTTAATAGCCCCCATTTGTACGAGGAGGCCACCGGCCTGATGGCCTCCAAGGTCTCCGCCCTGGGGCCCGTCCGCGCCGCCTTGCTGGCCTTTCAGCACGACTTCGCAGGCCATCCGCCGGGGGGCAAAGCCGGCGCCGTGATCGACGGGCGCGATATCGGAACCGTCGTCTGCCCGAATGCCGACGTTAAGTTCTTCATCACGGCGGCCCCGGAAATACGGGCCAAACGGCGCGTCGGCCAGTTGCAGAGCCGGGGCGCGGGGGCTATATATGCCGCCGTCCTGCGGGACATCCTGGAGCGCGATGCCTTGGATACCCAGCGGACGAACTCGCCGCTTCGCCCGTCGCCCGATGCCCATCTGTTGGACACGAGCGACATGACGGCGGAGCAAGTGTTCGCCGCCGCTTTATCCTGGATCAACAAGTCTCGTTGATCGCCTGTTCGCGCTGATTGGAAAATCCAAGCGTAAGCCTGGTACTCGGTCCGGCCGTTCCAATGAACGGCACCGCGCCGCAAATCGCCTCCGCACTGCGGGGTCTTGCGGCCGGGATAGGAACGGAACGAGGGAGCCCCCGCCGCCGGCCTCCGAAACGGATTGCCGTCGGCAAGAAAGTGAACCAACCGAATGGCTGCCAAACAATACGCCGAGACCGCGATCGAGAATTACTCCACCGGCGAAATCTTCGCCGACCTGCTGAACGAAGTCTTCCGCGCCAATGAGCCCGTCGAAGGCTCGGTGCTCCAGGGCACCATCATCGCCATCGAAAACGACGTCGCCGTCATCGACGTCGGCCTCAAGTCGGCCGGTCGCGTTGAACTGAAAGAATTCGCCGCCCCCGGCATGAAGGCCGACGTGAAGGTCGGCGACAAGGTCGACGTCTATCTCGAGCGCTACGAGGACCGCAACGGCGAGGCGATGCTCTCGCGCGAGAAGGCCAAGCGCGAAGAAGCCTGGACCCTGCTCGAACGCTCCTTCAAGGACAACCAGCGCGTCAACGGCGTGATCTTCGGCCGCGTCAAGGGCGGCTTCACCGTCGACCTCTCCGGCGCCGTCGCCTTCCTGCCCGGCAGCCAGGTCGACATCCGCCCGGTGCGCGACGTCGGCCCGCTGATGGGCAGCCCGCAGCCGTTCCAGATCCTCAAGATGGATCGCGCGCGCGGCAACATCGTCGTCTCGCGCCGCGCCGTGCTCGAAGAGAGCCGCGCCGAGGCCCGCACCGAACTGGTCGCCAACCTCAAGGAAGGCCAGATCCTCGAGGGCGTGGTCAAGAACATCACCGATTACGGCGCCTTCATCGATCTCGGCGGCGTGGACGGCCTGCTCCACATCACCGACATCTCGTGGAAGCGCATCAACCACCCGACGGAAGCTCTGCACATCGGCCAGACCGTGAAGGTCCAGGTCATCCGCTTCAACCCGGAAACGCAGCGCATCAGCCTCGGCATGAAGCAGCTCGAAGCCGATCCGTGGGACGGCATCGCCGCCAAGTACCCGAGCGGCACGAAGTTCAAGGGTCGCGTCACCAATATCACCGACTACGGCGCCTTCGTGGAGCTGGAGCCCGGTGTCGAAGCCCTCGTCCACGTCTCCGAGATGAGCTGGACCAAGAAGAACGTCCATCCGGGCAAGATCGTCTCCACCAGCCAGGAAGTCGAAGTTCAGATCCTCGACGTCGATCCGGTGAAGCGCCGCATCTCGCTCGGCCTCAAGCAGTGCCTGGATAACCCGTGGGCGACCTTCGCCGACAAGTATCCGCCGGGCACCGAGATCGAAGGCGAAATCCGCAACATCACCGAGTTCGGCCTGTTTGTTGGTCTGCCCGGCGACATCGACGGCATGGTTCACCTGTCCGACCTGGACTGGAAGCGCGCCGGCGACGAAGCCATCGCCGACTACAAGAAGGGCGACATGGTGAAGGTGAAGGTGCTCGACATCGACTCCGAGAAAGAGCGCATCTCGCTCGGCATCAAGCAGCTCGGCGCCGATCCGTTCGAAGGCCAGACCTCCGAACTGAAGAAGGGCGAGATCGTCACCTGCACGGTCACCGCCGTCAGCGACAAGGGTCTCGACGTCGAACTCGAGAGCGGCGCGCCGGGCTTCATCCGCAAGGCCGACCTCGCCAAAGAGCGCGACGGTCAGCGCCCCGAGCGTTTCGCCGTCGGCGAGAAGCTCGATGCGCAGGTGCTCACGATGGACCGCGTCAGCCGCAAGCTGACGCTGTCGGTCAAGGCGCATGAGATCGCCGACGAGAAGCAGGCGATGGCCCAGTACGGATCGTCGGACTCCGGCGCCAGCCTGGGCGACATCCTCGGCGCCGCGCTGAACCGCGCCAAGGAAGGCGAGAAGAAGTAATTCTTCTTCTCCTTCTTCACGCAAAAAACGCCGCATCGGGAAACCGGTGCGGCGTTTTTCTTTGTCGCGCCGAAGGCGCGCACTTCAATCAAATGTTACGGCACCAACGCCTGCATGCTTTCTCATTTCGCGCATCCCGCCATTGAGCGTAGAATTTCGCGATCAACCATCTGAGGTTCCCGCCATGTCGCTCGACACCGACGCGCTGATCGACCGCCGCCGCCTCAAGCGCCGCCTCACCGTGTGGCGCATCCTCGCCGTGCTGGCGCTGCTCGCCGTGGCCCTCGTCGCCGTCGGCAAGCGCGGTGAAGCGCCCTGGGCGAAAAGCCACATCGCGCGGCTCTCGGTCGAAGGCATCATCGCCGACGACCGGGCGCGAGACGACGCGCTGAAGGCGGCGATGGACGATCCCAATGTCAAAGCGCTGATCGTCTATGTCGACAGCCCGGGCGGCACCGTGGTCGGCGGCGAAAACCTCTATCAGCGCCTGCGCGACGTCGCCGCCAAAAAGCCGGTCGTCGCCACCATGGGCACGCTCGCCGCCTCGGGCGGCTACATGACCGCGATCGGCGCCGACTACATTCTGGCGCGCAACGGCACGATCACCGGCTCGATCGGCGTCATCATGCAGACCACCGAATTCACCGGCCTGATGGACAAACTCGGCATCGAGGCCGAGGCGATCAAGAGCGCGCCGCTGAAAGCCGTGCCCTCGCCGTTCGAAAAGCTGACCCCGGACGGCCGCGAGGCCACCCGCGAGGTGGTCATGGACATGTACGACATGTTCGTCGGCATGGTCGCCGAACGCCGCCAGCTGCCGCGCGACATCGCCCAGAAGCTCGGCGACGGCCGGGTCTATACCGGCCGCCAGGCGGTGGAAAACAAGCTGGTGGACGCCATCGGCGGCGAGGCGGAGGCCCGCGATTGGCTGGCCGAGACCCGCGGCGTGCCGCGCAGTACCCCCGTCCGCGAGCTGAAAGTGGACCGTCCGAGCGACAATTTGCCCGGCATGTTGGGCCGGGCAGCGGGAAAAGCGCTGTTTTCTGAACGGCTTACACTTGACGGACTGGTTTCCCTTTGGCACCCTGACCTTCGGTAAGGCCCGGGGCCGGCCATCAACCGGCGAAAAGCCCGGGAATGAACGAGGGGACCGATGACCAAGTCCGAATTGATCTTGCGTCTCGCCGAGCTTAACCCGCACCTGTATCACCGCGACGTTGAGCGGATCGTGACCGCGATTTTCGACGAGATCACCACGGCCCTCGGGCGCGGCGATCGCGTCGAACTGCGCGGTTTCGGGGCCTTTTCCGTGAAAAAGCGCGATTCGCGCGTCGGTCGCAATCCGCGCACCGGCAGCGCCGTCCAGGTTGCCGAAAAGGCCGTGCCGTTCTTCAAGACCGGCAAGCAGCTGCGCGAGCGGCTGAACGGCGAAAAGCCCACCGGCGGCGACGACAACGAATAAGCCGCCCGCCGCCCGGGCCGCGCACGACCCAGGCCTCTCCCCGGCCGCCCTGCTAAAGGGCCCTTTCGCCATCCCGCCACTTCGCCTTTGCCGGCGAAACGCGCTATAAGCACGGCCATGAAATTCTTATTCTGGATCGTCGCCATTCCCGCGCTCGCGATCGCCATGTCGTTCGGCGTCTCCAACCCGCAAAGCGTCTCTCTGCGCCTATGGCCGCTGGTCAACAGCGTCGAGATGCCGCTCTATGCCGCCGTGACCGTCACGCTGTTCTTCGGCCTCTTGGTCGGCGGCCTGATCGCCTGGATCGACAGCCTGCGCCATCGCGCCGAGGCCCGCCGGCTGGCGCGCCGCCTGCGCGAGTTGGAAACCGAAGATGCCCGCCTGCGCCGCGAACTGGCCATGGCCAGGGGAACAGGCGTGGGCGGCGACAGCGACCCCGACTCCTCCGAGGCCGCCCAGACCGCGATTGAGCGGCGCCTCAACGTCGTCCACTACGAATAACGCTCTGCACGGATTTCCTTCGATGACCGATGCCACATCCATGGCGGCGCGTCTCTACGTCGCCCTCGACACGCAAGACCTGGCGCGCGCCGAGCAGCTCGCCGCCGCCGTCGCCCCGGCCGGCGCCAGCCTGAAGCTCGGCCTCGAATTCTTCTCGGCGCATGGCTCAGCCGGCGTCGCCAAGGTCCAAGCCAAGGCGCCGAAGTCGCAACTGTTTCTCGATTTGAAGTTCCACGACATTCCCAACACCGTCGCCTCGGCCGTGCGCGCCGCCCTCGCCGTCGCGCCCTATAGGCTCAACGTCCATGCCGCCGGCGGCCCGGCCATGCTGCGCGCCGCCAAGGACGCTGCCGACGAGGAAGCCGCCAAGCGCGGCGTCAAACGCCCCCTC
>CAMAVH010000011.1 GCA_945861615.1 Rhizobium sp. Q54
CCGACGGCGCGCGCGTCTATGTGCCCTTCGCCTTGCCGGGCGAGGTGGTGCGCGCGCGCGTCACGCCGACGCCGGACGGCCTGCAGGGCACTTTGGTCGAGATTCTCAAGCCGTCGCCCGACCGCATCGAACCGGCCTGCCCGAATTTCACGCGCTGCGGCGGCTGCGTCATGGAGCATCTCGCGCCCAAGCCCTATGCCGCCTGGAAGCGCGGCCTGCTGGTCGAGGCGCTGACCTATGTCGGCCTCGGCGACGCGCCGGTCGGCGATCTGATCGGCGTGCCGCCGCACTCGCGCCGCCGCGCCACCTTCTTCGCCCATCGCCAGCCGCAGAGCGCCCAGGGCAGCGGCGCGGTGCATCTCGGCTTTCAGGCGCGCGCCAGCCATGACGTGATCGACTTCAACGAGTGTGCCGCGCTGTCGCCGGCCTTGCTCTCTCTGCTGTCGCCGCTGCGCGATCTGTTCGCGCGCATCCTGCCGCCGGGCGGCCGCGCCGAGGCGATGGTCAATCAGCTCGACGATGGGCTCGATCTCGTGCTGCGCACGCCCGGCAAATTGCCGGCGCCGATCCGCCAGATGCTCGCCGAGTTCGCCGGGGCGCGCAATCTGCAGCGGCTGTCCTGGCAATCGTTGACCGGCACCGGTCCGCTCGGCACGCCGGAAACCGTGGTGTCGCGCCGTCCCGCCCTCGTCACCTTCGGGAAGGCGCAAGTGGCGCTGCCCGCCGGCGCCTTCCTGCAAGCGACCCGCGAGGGCGAGCGGCTGCTGGTCGAGGCGGTGCTCGCCGCCTTCAAGGGCGCGAAGGTGAAGCGCATCGCCGATCTGTTCTGCGGCGCCGGCGCCTTCAGCTTCCCGCTCGTCGCGCTCGGCTCGGTCCTCGCCATCGACGGCGACGCCGGTCTGGTCGGCGCGCTGCGCAAAGGCGCGGACGCGGCTGGCATCGGCAACAAGCTGGCGACCGAGACGCGCGACCTGATGAAGCGTCCGCTGATCGCCGACGATCTCAAGAAGTTCGACGCGGTGGTCTTCGATCCCCCGCGCGCCGGGGCCTCGTCGCAGGCGGGGCGCTTGGCGGCATCGAAAATCCCCCTGGTCGTCGCGGTGTCCTGCAATGTGTCGAGCTTCGCGCGCGACGCCAAACTGCTGGTCGACGGCGGCTACCGCCTCGAATCGGTCCTGCCGGTCGACCAATTCCTGTGGACGCCGCATCTCGAAGTGGTCGGCGTGTTCCGGCGCGGCAAAGCCTGACCGTTGACGGGCCTCTCCGGGCCCGATATTCACGGCGGTAACGATAAAAGAGCAGGGGAGACATCCGATGCGGATTTGCATCTTCGGCGCGGGCGCCATCGGCGGCTTCATGGGCGCGGAGTTGGCTTTGGCCGGGGCCGACGTGACGCTGATCGCGCGCGGGCCGCATCTCGCCGCCATGCAGAAGGACGGCCTCAAGCTGATCCGCGACGGCAACGAAAAGATCGCCAAGGTGCGCGCCGTCGAGACGGCGGCCGAGGCCGGCCCGCAGGATTTCGTCGTCATCACCTTGAAGGCTCATTCGGTGCCCGGCGTCGTGCCGGCGCTGCAGCCGCTGCTCGGCCCCGACACGGCGATCGTCTGGGGCGTCAACGGCGTGCCCTGGTGGTATTTCTACGGTCTCGAGTCGCCGCTGAAGGACGCGCGGCTGGCGAGCGTCGATCCGGGCAATGTCCAGTGGGACGGCCTCGGCCCCGAACGCATGATCGGCTGCGTCGTCTATCCCGCTTGCGAGGTGATCGCGCCCGGCGTGGTGCAGCATGTCGAAGGCGACCGCTTCACCCTCGGCGAGCCGTCCGGCGAGAAGACCGCGCGCATCGCCGCGCTCAGCGAGGCGCTGGTCAAGGCCGGTTTGAAAGCACCGGTGCGCCCGCGCATCCGCGACGAGATTTGGATCAAGCTGTGGGGCAACCTCTGCTTCAATCCGATCAGCGCGCTGACCCATGCGACGCTCGACGTCATCGCCACCGAGCCCGGCACCCGCGCCGTGGCGCGTTCGATGATGCTGGAGGCGCAGGCGATCGGCGAGAAGCTCGGCGTGAAATTCGGCATCGACGTCGACAAGCGCATCGCCGGCGCCGCCGGCGTCGGTGCGCACAAGACCTCGATGTTGCAGGATCTGGAACGCGGCCGGCCGATGGAGATCGACGCCCTGGTGACGGCAGTGCAGGAAATGGGCCGCCTCGTCGATGTCCCGACGCCGACCGTCGACATCGTGCTGGCGCTAATCCGCCAGCGCGCCGTGGCGGCAGGGCTTTATCATGCCTGAGGCGGAAATTTCCCATTCCGGAACGCTGGCCGCAAAACGCCGGCCCGTGCTAAAATCAGAATAAGCAAGACCCCGCTGCGCCGGGGCGCATTCATCGCAAGGGAGATTGTCATGGCCACAGCCGTTCAGACTGGCGTGCAGGATAAATTCGTCACCATCGACGGATTGCGCATCCGCTATATCGAGGAAGGCAAGGGCCATCCCGTTGTCCTGCTGCATGGCGCCTCGCTCGGCTCGTCGGCCGATGTGTTTCGCCGCAACCTCGGCCCGCTCGCGCGCGGCGGCTTGCGCGTCATCGCCTTCGACCAGCCGGGTTTCGGCCTGTCGGACAATCCGTCCGACCATGGCGCGGCGCTGCGCAAGAAGATGATCCCGAAATTCATCGACGCCCTCGGCCTCGGCAAGGTCGCGCTCGTCGCCCATTCGCAGGCCGGCGGCACGGCCGTGCAGCTCGCGTTGGCCGAGCCGGAACGCTACAGCCATGTCGTCGTGCTCGGCACCGGCAGTCTGCTGCCGCCGCTTGAAGCCCAGCCCGACGCCGGCGCCGATCGCCAGGCCGCCGTGCAACAGCGCCTGGAGCGCCGCATGGCCGCCTCCGAGCCGACCATCGAGGATACGCGTAAACTTCTCGAAGCCAACCTGTTCCATCACGAGCTGATCACGCCGGAGGAATTGGCGCTGCGCCATCAGAACAGCACCGGCAAGAATTTCGCGGCCTTCGTCGCGCGCAACGAGCTCAGCGAAACCAACAAGGGCAAAGCGAAGGACAAGAGCGGTCCCGAGTTGTGGGAAATGCTGACCGATCTGAAGATGCCGCTGTTGATGATCTACGGCAAGAACGACCGCGCCAATGCCTTCGAGAAGGCGACGCTGCTGAAGGAGCGCCGGCCGCAGCTCGATCTGCATATCGTCGATGGCTGCAAGCATCTGGTTCCCTGGGATGCCGCCGACGAGGTGCACCGCCTGGCCGTCCCGTTCCTGCAGCGCTGAGTCGCCATGACACGTTGGCTGCGCTTCGCCTATGAGGGCCGCGAGGGCTTCGGCGCTCTCGACGGCGAGAGCATTGCCGTGCATAGCGGCGACCTGTTCGACATGCCGGCGCCGACCGGCGAGACCTTGCCGCTGGCGGCGGTGACTCTGCTGACGCCCTGCGCGCCGCAGAAGATGGTCTGCCTGTGGAACAATTCGCGCGCCGTGGCGGCCAAAAACAATCTGACCGAACCACTCGAGCCGCTCTATTTCCTCAAGGCGCCGAGCGCCTATCTCGCGGGCGGTCAGACCATTCCGCGCCCGGCTTCCTACGACGGCCGGGTGATCTACGAGGCCGAGCTCGGCGTCGTCATCGGCAAGCGCTGCAGCGGCGTCGATGAAGCGGCGGCGGCCGATCACATCTTCGGCTACACCTGCGTCAACGACGTCACGGCGCTCGAATTGCTGTTCAAGGACCCGTCCTTCCCGCAATGGACGCGGGCCAAGAACTTCGACGGCTTCGGCCCCTTCGGCCCGGTGATCGCCACCGGCCTCGATGCGCAGGCTCTCACGGTCAAAGCCTTGCTCGACGGTCGCGAACGGCAATCCCAGGCGGCGGACGACATGTTCTTCTCGCCGGCCAAACTGGTCAGTTTGATCTCGCGCGACATGACGCTGCTGCCCGGCGACATCATCGCCTGCGGCACCACGGTCGGCGCCCTGCCGATGAAGCCGGGCGCTAAGATCGAGATCGTCATCGATGGCGTGGGAACTCTATCGAACGTCATGGGCTAGGCCAGGGTCAGCAGCTGGCGAATGAGAGCGAGCGCGACCTCGATGATGCGCAGGCAGGCGAGCACGAGGCCCGCCCAGGCGACGAGTTTTTGTTCCAGCATGATGCGGCCATAATAAATCCACGCCGATCTGGCGTGGTTGGGTGGCGGAAAACTGCGGAGGCGTCTGCCATCGTGCGCAGACGCCCCCGCTACTGTGATCACGTTATGTTCTTTGTAAAGCCCGAGTCAATGTGACGCATATCCTATCGCTCATCGCCTGATGGCGCGGGGAACCGAAAGGATGACGGGGAACGCGAGAAGGGGATTGCGATGAAATCGGCGATCACGAGTTTGGCGCTGCTGCTCGGCGCTTGCGCCATGGAGGGCGGCACATCGTCGGCGCCGGCAATGCCGCTCGTCGGCACCAACTGGATGCTCACGAAGATCGGCGAGACGTCTGTGGCCATGATGGCAGGTCAGCGCGAACCGTTCCTGCAATTGCAGGCGAGCGACAGCCGCGCCAGCGGTTTTGCCGGCTGCAACATGTTCGCCGGTCCTTATCAATTGTCGGGCGATAGCCTGACCTTCGGGCCGCTCGCCATGACGCGGATGGCCTGCCCTCCGCCCGGGATGGCCGTCGAGGGCGGCTATGCCAACGTGCTGCGCGACAGCAAGGGCTACAAGATCGATGGCCGGCAGCTCGCGCTGATGGACGCTTCCGGCAAGAGGCTGGCAACCTTCGTTGCGAAGTAGCCTCCCACATAGGCAAAGAAAAAGGGGAGCCGTTGAGCTCCCCTTTTTGATTCGCGTTCGAAAAACCCTTAACCGATCTTGCTGCCGCCGTCGCCGACCTGCGCGCCCATTTGTCCTCTGTGGCGCAGGTAATGGTCGGCCAGCACGCAGGCCAGCATGGCCTCGCCGACCGGCACAGCGCGGATGCCGACGCAGGGGTCGTGGCGGCCCTTGGTGACGACTTCGGCGTCGTTGCCGTGGATGTCGACCGTGCGGCGCGGCATCAGGATCGAGCTGGTCGGCTTGACGGCGAAGCGCAGGACGACATCCTGACCGGTCGAGATGCCGCCGAGAATGCCGCCCGCCTGGTTCGACAGGAAGTCGATCTTGCCGTTCTTCATGCGCATTTCGTCGGCGTTCTCGTCGCCCATGAGGGAGGCGGCGGCCATGCCGGCGCCGATTTCGACGCCTTTCACGGCGTTGATGCTCATCATCGCGGCGGCGAGGTCGGCGTCGAGCTTGCCGTAGATCGGCGCGCCGAGGCCGGCCGGCACGCCGGCGGCGACAAGTTCGATGATGGCGCCGACCGAGTTGCCCGATTTGCGCACGCCATCGAGATAGCTTTCCCAGCTCTGCGCCGCCTGGCGGTCGGGGCACCAGAAGGGATTGTCCTGCGTCGCATCCCAGTCCCAGCGCGCGCGATCGATGGTTTGCGTGCCCATCTGCACCAGCGCGCCGCGAATGACGAGGCTGTCGCCGAAGGCCTGCTTGAGGATTTGCCGGGCCACGCCGCCGGCGGCGACGCGCATGGCGGTCTCGCGCGCCGACGAGCGCCCACCGCCGCGATAGTCGCGCAGGCCGTATTTCTGGTGATAGGTCAGGTCGGCATGGCCGGGACGGAACTTGTCCTTGATGTCGCCATAGTCCTTCGAGCGCTGATCCTCGTTCTGGATCAAGAGGCCGATCGAGGTGCCGGTGGTCTTGCCCTCGAATACGCCGGACAGGATTTGCACCGTGTCGCTTTCCTGGCGCTGGGTGACGAAGCGCGAGGTGCCCGGCTTGCGCTTTTCGAGCCAGATTTGGATGTCGTCTTCGCACAGCGCGATGCCCGGCGGGCAGCCGTCGACCACGCAGCCGATCGCCGGCCCGTGGCTTTCGCCCCAGGTGGTGACGCGGAACAGATGGCCGAACGTGTTGTGCGACATGATCCGTCTGCGGCCTTAGACCGTGGCGATATCGGGCGCGTCGACGGCCTTCATGCCGACGACATGGTAGCCGCAATCGACATGCAGCACTTCGCCGGTGACTCCGCTGCCGAGATCGCTCAGCAGGAACAGGCCCGACTTGCCGACATCCTCGATGGTGACGTTGCGCTTAAGCGGCGCGTTGTACTCGTTCCACTTCAGGATGTAGCGGAAGTCGCCGATGCCCGAGGCGGCCAGCGTCTTGATCGGACCGGCCGAGATGGCGTTGACGCGGATGTTGCGGCCGCCGAGATCGACGGCGAGATAGCGCACGCTGGCTTCCAGCGCCGCTTTGGCCACGCCCATGACATTGTAATGCGGTGTCACCTTCTCGGCGCCGTAATAGCTCAGCGTCACCAAGCTGCCGCCGGACGACATCAGCGGCGCGGCTTTCTGCGCGATGGCGGTGAAGGAGAAGCAGGAGATGTTCAGGCTGTTGGTGAAGTTGGCGGCCGAGGTGTCGATATAGCCGCCCTTCAGCTCTTCCTTGTCTGAATAGGCGATGGCGTGGACGAGGAAGTCGAGATGACCCCAGCGCTTGCCGAGGTCGGCGAAGACCGCGTCGATGCTCGCCGTGTCGGTGACGTCGCAGGGCAGCAGGATGTCGGAGCCGATGCTCTGGGCCAGCGGCGCCACGCGCTTCTGCAGCGCCTCGCCCTGGTAGGTGAAGGCCAGTTCGGCGCCATGGTCGGCCACGGTCTTGGCGATGCCCCAGGCGATCGACCGATCATTGGCGACGCCCATGATCAGGCCTTTTTTGCCGGCCATGAAGCCACTGCTGCTCGTCATAGATTCCTCATACGGACTGGGCCGCCGGGCAAGGGTGGACCCATAGGCGGGGTGGGGGTGCCGGCGACGGGCCGTATGCTACACGAATCGCCGGAAAATCAAAAGGTTGGGAGGGGTTCTGGGAGGCTTGAAAAGGCTTGGAAAAGGCCGAATAGGCTCTCGCTGGGCGCGAACAGCATCAGTCCTGATCGACCTCGGTCAACAGAGCGACGATGGCCGCGCGTCCCGGTTCTGGCAGCTCTTGGGCCGCTTCCAACACCCTGCGCATGGTGACGTGCAGCGCATTGAGCTGATCGACCAGGCTAAGCACCACCGGCACGGCCTCCTCGCCGATGGCCAATTCGCGCGTCAGTTCGACGATAAAGCCGACGCGCGCCGCGTCGACGTCGTCGAAGCTATAGGCATCGCCGTCGCGCGCCGGGGCGACCCAGCCTTCCTCGATCCAGGCCGTCAGTACGTGGCGTTCGAGCCGCGCCTGCGCAAGCATGTCGTCGAAGCTGATCGTCATGGCGCTCTCCTTACTTCGCGGCCTGCTTGGCCCAGTCTTCCAGCACGCGGCGCAAGGATTCGTCGCTGTCGCCGGGCGCGGGCAGGGTCACCAGCAGGCGGACGAAATGATCGCCGCGCTCGCCCTTGCGGCCATGCGGCACGCCCTTGCCTTTGAGGCGCAGCGTGGTGCCGCTGTTGGCGCCCTTCGGCACCTTCATCGACACGGAGCCGTCCAGCGTTTCGACCGCGATCGAGCCGCCGAGCACGGCCTCGCGCAGCGGCACTTTCACCTCGGAGTGGATGTCGTTGTCCTTGCGGGTGAACAGCGGATCGGCCTCGACCTTGATTTCGACGAAGGCGTCGCCGGCCGGGCCGCCGCGTTCGCCGGGCTGGCCCTGGCCCTTCAGGCGCAACTTCTGCCCGTCGCCCGTGCCGGGCGGGATGGACAGATCGAGCGTTTTGCCGCTCGCCAGGCGGACGTTCTTCTTGGCGCCGAGGGCCGCCTCGCGGAAGCCGACCGACAGTTTGTAGTTCACGTCGGCGCCCTGGAAGCCGGGCGCGGCGCGGCCGCGGCGGCTGCCGAACAGCTCGGAGAAGATGTCGTCCCCCGAGAACATGTCGTCCATCTTGAAGCCGCTTTGGTACTTCTTGCCGGCATCGCCCTTGCCGGCCTGCTGCCAATAATTGCCGCGTCCACGCATTTCGGCGCCGCTGGCGTCGATCTCGCCGCGGTCGTAACGCGCGCGCTTGTCGGCGTCCGACAGGAAGTCGTAGGCCGCCGAGACCTCCGAAAACTGCTCGGCCTTCTTGGCGTTGCCCGGATTGAGGTCCGGATGCAGCGTCTTGGCGAGCTTGCGGTAGGCCTTTTTGATGTCGTCGGCGCTGGCCGTCTTGGCCACGCCCAGCACCTGATAGGGATCTTTCATCGCCGCATATCCTCAACTCTCCGCTCCCCCCGGGGAGCGGCTTCCGCATTCTGGCACAAAACTAAAAGGCCCGGCAGTCGCCTGCCGGGCCTTGTCGCGCCGCGCCAGGGGCGCAACTGCATTTAGTCGTTACTTCACGACTTTCCAGGTGCCGTCCGGCTGGCGGCAGGCGGTGCCATAGGCGCTTTCGGCCTTGCCGCCGATGCTCACGGTCTGCTGGAATTCGCGGCAATAGGCGCCACTCGAGGTGTCGGTACCCTCGCGCACCGGCGTGATTGTGCCGTAGTTGCCGCTCGACGGATTGCTCCACTGGATGTTCTGGCCCATCGGGGCGGCTTGCGCCTGCTGGTTGGCGCGATTGGCGTATTCCATGTCGGCCTTGTCGAGCGAGCGGCCGACCTCGCTGCCGACCAGGGCGCCGAGCAGGGTGCCGACCGCCGCAGCCGCGATCTGGCCCGAGCCGCTGCCGAACTGGGCGCCCGCGACGGCGCCGCCGATGCCGCCGAGCAGGGTGCCGCCGGTCTGCTTCTGGCCGCCCATGCTTTCGCAGGCGACGACGGAGAGGCCCATCAGGGCCGCCAGGGAAACGCTGAGAATCTTCTTGGTCATGCCAGTCTTCTTTGCGGTTTGAACGACGGTGGTTGGGACGGAGTGCGTATCGGAAAAGCTCATGGGCCTCACCTTGTGAATATCTGGTCACAACCGTTTGGGGTGACCGCCCCGGAGCTGGCATGTGCCGCCCCACTCGCCGGTAGAGATAATAGCAATTTGCGGCGAAAAAAGGGCCGAAGTCGTGCTAAAGCAAAGCGTTAACGCTAGCCATTTCCCATAAGTTCCCCACTCCGAATATCCCTCAGCGAGCGCCCGCCATGACCGCCCTGGAAGATTCCGATCCCTTTACCTTGTTCGACGCCTGGTTCGCCGAAGCGAAGGCCAGCGAGGTCAACGATCCCAACGCCATGTCGCTGGCGACCGCCACGGTCGACGGCAAGCCGTCGGTGCGCATGGTGCTGCTCAAGGATCGCGACGCGCGCGGCTTCGTCTTCTATACGAATTTTCACAGCCGCAAGGGCGGCGAATTGGCCGCCAACGGCCAAGCGGCGCTGCTGTTTCATTGGAAGTCCCTGCGCCGGCAAATCCGCATCGAGGGCGGTATCGCCGAGGTGACGCCGGCAGAAGCCGACGACTATTTCCATTCGCGACCGCGCGACAGTCAACTGGGCGCCTGGGCCTCGCTGCAGTCCGAGCCGATGGCCGAGCGCTTCGAGCTGGAGCGCCGGATGGCCAACTATACGGCGCAATATGCGGGCAAGCCGGTGCCGCGGCCGGCTCATTGGTCGGGCTACCGGGTGATCCCGGACAACTTCGAATTCTGGCTCGACCGGCCGTTTCGGCTACACGAGCGCATCACCTTCGCGCGTGCGGCAAACGGTTGGCGGGCCGGGCGCCTCTATCCGTGATCTCGCGTTTAGTCGTTTGATCCAGAGCAATTTTTTCCTATCGGCGCGGGGGTAATGTGGAACACGTTCGTCGCCCGCCCGTTTAGTTCTGGAACCGTCTGTTCTTTCAGAACGCTTGAGAGGGCCGGCTTCGGCTCGGCGCGCAAGTCTTTGCGCCGCCATTCAGGCAAGGAGAGATTCCATGACGATCAAAAGCATCCTCGTTCCGCTGTCGGATGCCCGCTCGGGCAAGAACGCACTGAAGGCCGGCGTCGGACTCGCCAAATTGTTCAGCGCGCATCTGACGGCGCTGCATGTCGAGGCCGATCCGCGCGCCATGGCCATCGATTACGTCGGCGAGGCGGTCTCCGGCGCGATGATCGAGCAGATGATGAAAACGGCGCAGGACCGCTCCGTAGCCGACACCAAGAGCGCGCGCAAACTGTTCGACGCGGCTTGCAGCGCCGGCGGTCTGAAGCTCAGCGAGCGCCCGGCGGGCGCCGTGCCGACCGCGTCCTGGCGCAAGGAAACCGGCTATGAAGACGGTTGGCTGCAGACCTACGGCCGCTTCGCCGACTTGATCGTGGTCGGCCGCGCCCTCGACGACGACGACCTTGCCGCCAAGCTGTCGCTCGAGACGGCGCTGATCGAGACCGGGCGCCCCATCCTGCTGGCGCCGCCGACGCTGCCGAGCAAGATCGGCGTCAATATCGCCATCGCCTGGAAGGCGACTGCCGAGGCGGCGCGCGCCATAGAAGCGGCCAAAGCCTTCTTCCCGACGGCCAAGAAAGTGACGATTCTCACCGCCAAGGAATCCGATTCGAATCAGCGCCCCGATGAATTGGTGGCCTATCTCGCGTGGCACGGCATCAAGGCCGCGGTGTCGAAGCTGCGGGCGAGCGACAATATCGGCGCCTCGCTGCTTTCCGCGGCGGGCAAGGCCGGCGCCGACATGTTGGTCATGGGCGCCTACGGCCATAGCCGCATGCGCGAAATGATCTTCGGCGGCGTCACCAAGCATGTGATCGCCAAGTCGAATCTGCCCGTCCTGATGACCCATTGAGCGAGACGAATATGTTGAAGAAAATTCGCCTCGAGTTGGGCCGTACGCCGGATCGCCCTGAGGGCGATCCGAACGTCGCCTATGAGATCGTCGCGCCGCTCGACCGCAGCGGCCATCTCGACGCCGAAGCCTGGAAGACGCATCGCGCCGACTGCATCATCGCCCATCTGCGGCCCGGCTTGCCGGTCGAGAAGGGCGCGTTGCTGCATCGGCGCGGCAATGTCTGGGCTTTTTCCTACCGTCCGGGCACTGAGGACGACGAGCCGCTGTTCAAGCTCGACAGCCATCAATTCGTCGTCGGCGAATACGTCTCGATCACCGGCCATGACGGCGCGCAGAAGCCGTATAAGGTCGTCAGCGTCACCAACCTTTGACACCGCCCGCGACGCGCCGCTGGATTGACGGCGCATCCTTCGCTAACGTCGCAGGATGAACGATCCGCAAGACAGCGCCGCGCCGCCTGCCGCTCTGCCCACGGTCATTTTGACCGGGGCGAGCCGTGGCATCGGCCATGCCACCGTCAAACGCTTCAGCGAAGCGGGCTGGCGCGTCATTACCTGTTCGCGCGACGAGGTGCCGGACGATTGCCGGCGCGATCCCAATTGGCATGCCCATATCACCGCCGATTTGGCCGAACCGGACGAACAAGCACGGTTCATCGATCAGGCGATGACCATCCTCGGCGATGGGCCGCTGCAGGCCTTGGTGAACAATGCCGGCGTGTCGCCGAAAACTCCCTATCAGGAACGGCTCGGCGTGCTGAACGGCGATCTCGGCGCCTGGCGCGAAGTGTTCGAACTGAATCTCTTCGCGCCGCTGCGCCTGTCGCGCGGACTGGCAAGCGCACTGCACAAGGGCACAGGGGCGGTGGTCAACGTCACCTCGATCGCCGGCCATGCCATCCATCCCTTTGCTGGGTCGGCCTACAGCATCTCCAAGGCGGCGCTGTCGTCCTTGACGCGCGAGATGGCGGCGGAATTCGCCGAATTGGGCGTGCGGGTGAATGCGGTAGCGCCGGGCGAGATCGAGACGGTGATGTTGTCGCCGGCGACCGAGTCGCTGTTGCCGCGCATTCCTTTGAAACGCTTGGGCAAGCCCGACGATGTCGCCTCGGTGATCCTGTTCCTCTGCTCCGCCGACGCGGCTTACGTCAGCGGAGCGGAGATTTTCGTCACCGGCGGACAGCACCTTTATTGATCAGGCGAGGCCCTGGACCTTGAGGGCTTCCTGCACGTTCGGGCGACCGATGACGCGGTCGAAATAGGCCTGCACGTTGGCCGGTAGCGGCACCTCGAATTTTTGCGCCCACCGCAAGGTGACGAACAGATAGGCGTCGGCCGCGGTGAAGGTCTTGCCGGTCAGATAGTCATGGCCGGCGAGCTTTTCACCGATATAGGCGTAGCGGCCGGCGAGCCTCTTCTTGGTCGCTTCCTTCATCTCGTCGCTGCAGACTGGGTTGAAGAAGTTGCTGAACTGCTTGTGCAACTCGGTACTGATGAAGTTCAGCCATTCCTGCAAGCGGTAGCGCTCCATCGTACCGTTGGCCGGTGCGAGGTTGCTGCCGGGCGCTTTGTCGGCGAGATATTGCACGATGGCCGGACCTTCGGTGAGCATCTGGCCATCGTCGAGTTGCAGCGTCGGGACGTAACCCTTCGGATTGATGGCGAGATAATCGCTACCGTCCTCGACCTTCTTGGTCTTGAGATCAACCTTGAGCGCGCTATGCGGCAGGCCGGCTTCGCAGAGCACGATATGCGGCGACAGCGCGCAGGATCCGGGGCTGTAATAAAGCTTCATGGGAACTCCTACTGACGGGGAAGAGGACGAGACTACTCCGGTCGGGCGGCCAGGGCCGTGTCCATGCTGTGAGGACCGGCGGCGATCTCGCGGATCAGCTTGCTGCGCACCGCGTTGGCGAAATCCTCGAAGCCCTCGGCGGGAACCGAGAAGGCGCCGGGGCCGCCGATCACCTGGGTCGCATAGTAGGTATCGAGTTGCGGGTCGGTGCCCATGATCGGCAGACCGTTGATGACGAAGCCTTGAGAGACGACAAAATCGCGCGCCGGGCCGGCCGGGCGGCCGCGGTTGGTCCGTCCGTCGCCCGACACGTCGATCACCCGCCGCTCGGATTCGAATCCGTTGTCGGCGAACAGGGTGGCGGCATGATAGAGCGCTTCGCCGACGGCGGTGCCGCCGCCGATATAGTAGGTGCGAGGCAAAGTCAGCAGTTGCTGGGCGAAGGCTTCGGCGCTGGCGGCGCTATCGATCAGGGTCCAGTCGATGATGACCCGCTGCAGGCCGATCCCAGTCCATTCGACGAAGGTCACGGCGATGCGCTGTATGCCGCCGCTGCGGATCGCGTCGATCACGCGCTTGTCGCGGAAGGCTTGAGCATAGCCTTCGCGCTGCAACCGAAATTCCTGATCGTCGATGCTGCGCGAGACGTCGGCGGTCAGCACCAGTTCGAGATCGACGGGCTTGTCGGCGGCTCGCGCCGACATGGCCCAGCAGAGGCCCGAAACGGCTGCCACCGCGATGAAGAAAGCGATGCGGCTGGCCATGATCTACCTCGCCTGCGAGAGGGGGGTGTCGGCGCGCAGCGCCTGGTCGCGCTGGGCGGCCTCTACAGGACGGACGGAATCGCGGCTGGCGATCTCGCGGATCAGCTTGCTGCGCACGGCGTTGGCGAAGTCCTCGAAGCCTTCGGCGGGCAGCGAGAACGCGCCGGGGCCGCCGATCACTTCGCGCTCGTAGAAGACGTCGAGCATCGGTTCGGTGTTCATGATCGGCAAGCCGTTTATGACGATCCCCTGGGCCACGACATGATCGCGCGCCGGCGCCGCCGGCATGCCGTTGCGCGTGCGGCCGTCGCCGGACATGTCGATGACGCGGCGTTCGGCTTCGAAGCCGTTATCGTCGAACAGCTTGGCGCTGAAATAGAGCGCTTCGGCCACCGCCGTGCCGCCGCCGTAATAAAAGGCGCGCGGCAGGCTTTCCAGCTTGTCGGCGAAGGCGTTGGCGCTCTCGGCGCTGTCGATCAGCGTCCAGTCGATCACGATCTGCTGCATGCTGGCCGCGGCCCATTCGACGAACGTCACGGCGATGCGCCGCATGCCGCCGCTGCGGATCGCCTCGATCACGCGCCTGTCGCGGAAGGCTTCGGCATAGCCGCGCCGCTGCAGGATGAATTCCTGCTCGTCGATGCTGCGCGAGACGTCGGCGCTCAGCACCAGTTCGAGATCGACCGGGGTGTCGGCCGCTTGCGCCGAAAAGTTCCCAAAAACGCCCAAAAAAAGGCCAGAGACGGCCAGCACCGCGACGAAGGAAGCGATGCGGCTGCCGGCCATGGCCTACCTTGCGTGCGGAGGCGGGGCGTCGCCGGGGATAGCAGCGAGCTTGTCGCCGAGCGCCTCGAACCAGGCGAGGCGTTCCTCGGCCTGGGCGATGTCATGTTCGAGCCAATCGACGAAGGCGCTGCCTTTGGCGGCGGCCTGCTGGTTGCAAAGGCCGACCAAGCGGGCCAATTCGGCGCGCGAGGCTTCGGCCAGCAACACGGCCTGTTCGCGTTGCGCCGCCGGCGACAAGAGCGGCAGGAAGCGCATCTTGAGCGCGACGACGAGCTTGTTGAGGTCGTTAAAGGGCGAGCGCACGGTCGCTTGCATCAGCGCGTCCAACTCGGTGCGGCCTTTGGCGGTGATGACGAGCTTGCCCTCGCCGCCATCGCGGCTCGCTTCCTGGTCGGCGAGGCCTTCGTAGCGCAGCAGTTCGAGCGAGGCGCCCATGGCCTCGGGCGACGGGCCCATGATATGGCTGACGAAGCTGCGCAAGTCGCGGGCGAGGTTGCCGTAGGTCGCCGGCGCTTCGGCCAGCATGCCGAGCGCGGCCAAGCGCAGGGCTTCGCGGGGCATCAGGGAGTGATCTGGGAACATCGCCTGGCCCTGCCTTTTCCTATGCCGCGCGCCGGATTTCGAGGCGGGCCCAAACTTCGCCGAGGGCGGCGACGAGACGATCCATCATCTCGTCGCTGTGCTGCGGCGTCGGCGTTATGCGCAGGCGTTCGGCGCCGCGCGGCACGGTCGGATAGTTGATCGGCTGGATATAGATATTGTGACGTTCGAGCAGTTCATCGCAGGCGAGCTTGCATAGGCGGGCGTCGCCCACCAGCACCGGCACGATATGGCTTTCCGACGGCATGACCGGCAGGCCGGCTTCGGCGAGCATACGTTTGAGGCGCGTGGCGCGCTCCTGCTGGCGCTGGCGCTCGGCATCGCTGCTCTTGAGGTGGCGGATGCTGGCGAGCGCGCCGGCGGCGACGGCCGGCGGCATCGAGGAGGTGAAGATGAAGCCTGGCGCGAAGCTGCGCACCACATCGACCAGGGCGCTGCTGGCGGCGATATAGCCGCCGTGCGCGCCGATGGCCTTGGCGAGCGTGCCCTCGATGACGGTCAGGCGGTGCGAAAGGCCGTCGCGGTCGCAGATGCCGCCGCCGCGCGGGCCGTACATGCCGACGGCGTGGACTTCGTCTATGTAGGTCATGGCGCCGTATTTGTCGGCGACGTCGCAGATCGCCGCGATCGGCGCGATATCGCCGTCCATCGAATAGACCGACTCGAAGGCGATCAGCTTGGGCGCCTTGGGGTCGGCGGTCCTCAGCAACTGCTCGAGATGGGCGACGTCGTTATGGCGGAAGATGCGTTTCTCGGCGCCGGAATGCCTGATGCCCTGAATCATCGAGGCATGGTTCAGCGCGTCGGAGAACACGATGCAGCCGGGCAGCAGGCGGGCCAGCGTGCTGAGCGTCGCCTCGTTGGATACGTAACCGGAGGTGAAGATCAGCGCGGCGTCCTTGCCGTGCAGGTCGGCGATCTCGCGTTCGAGCAGCACGTGATAATGGTTGGTGCCCGAGATATTGCGCGTGCCGCCGGCGCCGGCGCCGCAGCCGCGCACGGCATCGACCATGGCCTCGATCACGGCGGGATGCTGGCCCATGCCGAGATAGTCGTTGCTGCACCAGACGACGACCTCGCCCCCATTAAGGCCATTGGGGCCCTTGCCGTTGTGATGGCGCGCGTTCGGAAAGGCGCCGGCGTGGCGCTCCAGATCGGCGAAGACGCGGTAGCGCCCTTCGGCTTTCAGCCGGGCGATCGCATCGGCAAAGAAGGCATTGTAATCCATGGGGCGGTGACGCTCGGGGGTACTCGATAGGGCGGCGCGTCCGTCCTTCTAGGGAGCGGCGCGGCCAGCGAAATAGTAGCAGGCTGGCCGGGGCGCCGCCACCCTATCCACAAGCCCGGTAAGAGCGGGTTTCTTTAGGGAAACCAGTGACTTAACGGAATACCCCGGCGCCGGCCGGCTTAGGCCGTGACGGCCAGCTCGGCATGGGCGCCGTCGAGTGCCGCGCCGAACCGCTCGAGCAGGGCGGCGATCTCGTGCGCTTGGATGATCAGCGGCGGCGAAAAAGCGATGGTGTCGCCGAGCGCGCGGGTGATCAGGCCCTTGGCCTGGGCATGGCGGATCAGCGCCGCGCCGGCCTTGCCGTAGGGCTCGAAGGGCGTCTTCTTGGCCTTGTCCGCCACCAGTTCGACGCCGGCGACGAGGCCGACGCCGCGCACCTCGCCGACCAGCGGATGATCGGCGAATTTGCGTAAGCCCTCCTGTAGCAGCGGGCTCATCTTGCGGACATGGCCGAGAATGTCGCGCTCCTGATAGATGCGCAGGGTTTCGAGCGCGACGGCGGCCGGCACCGGATGGGCCGAGTAAGTGAAGCCGTGGCCGAAGGTGCCGATCTTGCCGCTCTCCGAGACGAAGGCCTTGTATATCTTCTCGTTGATCAGTACCGCCGAGATCGGCATGTAGCCCGACGATAGAGCCTTGGCCAGGGTGATCATGTCGGGCTGCAGATCGAAGGTGGTGCTGCCGAACATGTTGCCGGTGCGGCAGAAGCCGGTGATGACTTCGTCGGCGATGAACAGGATGTCGTATTTGCGCAGCAATGCCTGAATTTTGGCGAAGTAGCTGCGCGGCGGCACGATGACGCCGCCGGCGCCTTGCACCGGTTCGGCGATGAAGGCGGCGACCGTGTCGGGGCCTTCCTTCAGGATTTGCGCTTCGAGGCTGGCGACGAGCCGGTCGGCGAACTGCTCCTCGCTCTCGCCGGGCAGGCCGTAGCGGTAATAATGCGGGCAGTCGGTCTGCAGGAAGCCTTCGCGCGGCAAATCGAAGCTGCGGTGATTGGCGGGCAGCGCGGTCAAGCTGGCGGCGGCGACGGTGACGCCGTGATAGCCCTTTTGGCGGCTGATGATCTTCTTCTTGGCCGGGCGGCCGACGGCGTTGTTGTAGTACCAGACGAATTTGATCGCCGTGTCGACCGCCTCCGAGCCGGAATCGGCGAAGAAGACATGCGACATCGGCACCGGCGCCATGGCGATCAGCGTTTCGGCCAGTTCGATGGCGCGGTCGTGCGACTTGCCGCCGAACAGATGGTAATAGGGCAGGCGGGTCATCTGCTTGGCGGCAGCGTCGGCCAGGCGTTTCTCGCTGAAGCCGAGACTGGCGCACCACAGACCGGACATCGCCTCGATGTAGCGGTTGCCGGCGTCGTCGATGACATGCACGCCGTCGCCGGCGGTGATGACCAGCGGGCCGATCTTCTCGTGCAATTCGAGATTGGTATAGGGATGCAGCACGGTGGCGATGTCGCGCGCGGCGAAGCTGTTGATGCCGTGCGGCGGGGTCAGTTTGTCGGCCATGGCATGTCCTGGTCGGAATATTGCGAAATGCGTTTCGCGCAGAGTGTCGCCAACAGATAAATCGCGCAAGATGCGATTCGGGAAAGGCTCAAAACGAAAAGGACGTTCCGACGTTTGAAATCGAAGCAGGCTAGGAGCGGCCGTAAGTGTCCTCGATGCGGACGATGTCGTCCTCGCCGAGATAGCCGCCCGACTGCACCTCGATCAGGTGCAGCGGCACCTTGCCGGGGTTCTCCAAGCGATGCTGCGTACCGATCGGAATGTAGATCGACTCGTTTTCGTTGAGCATGACGGTCTCTTCGCCTTTGGTCACTTGGGCCCGGCCGCTGACGACCACCCAATGTTCCGCGCGATGATGATGCCATTGCAGCGACAGCTTGCCGCCCGGCTTGACCATGATGTGTTTGACCTGGTGGCGCTCGCCGATGTCGATGCCGCGATAGCTGCCCCAGGGGCGGAACACCGTGGTGTGGCTGCGCGGTTCTTCGCGGCCTTGCGCGTTCAGCTGTTCAACGACTTTCTTGACGTCCTGGGCCTTGTCCATCTCGGTGACGAGCACGGCATCATCGGTCACCACGACGACAAGATTGTCGACGCCGACCGTGGCGAGCAGCTTGCCGCTTTCGCTGCGCAGATAGCTGTTCGTGCTGTCGATGGCGACGACGTCGCCGAGAACGACATTGCCGTCGGCGTCCTTTTGGCCGATTTGCCAAAGGGCGTCCCAGGCGCCGACGTCGTTCCAGCCGATGTCGGCGGGCACCACGCCGGCGTCCTTGGTGTGCTCCATCACGGCATAGTCGATCGAAATCGACGGCGCGCGGCCGAAGGCGTCCTTGTCGAGGCGGAAGAAATCGAGATCGTTGGCGCCCTGGGCGATAGCGGCCTCGCAGGCTTCAGCGATGGCTGGCTGCAGGCGTTCCAACTCGGCGAGATAGCGGTCGGCGCGGAACAGAAACATGCCGCTGTTCCAGTCGTAGCCGCCGTCCTTGAGGTAGGCTTCGGCGGTGGCGGCATCCGGCTTTTCGACGAAGCGATCGACCGCGTAGCAGCCGTCATGACCTTTGAGCGCCGCGCCGCGGCGGATATAGCCGTAGCCGGTCTCGGCGCGCGCCGGGGGGATGCCGAAGGTCATCAGTTTACCGGCGACAGCGGCGGGTAGGGCGCTAGCGATGGCCGCTTGGAATTTGTCGCCGGCGGAAATCACATGGTCGGCCGGCAGCAGCAGCAGCGGCGTCGCCGGGTCGCTCTTGGCGGCGAGCAGGGCGGCGACGGCGACGGCGGGCGCGGTATTGCGGGCCATCGGCTCGAGCACGATCGCCTCCGGCTTGATGCCGATGGCGCGCAACTGCTCGGCGACGATGAAGCGGTATTCCTCGTTGCACAGCACGATGGGCGGCAAGAATCGGGCCGAATCGTCGACGCGGCCGACCGTTTCGGCCAGCATGGTCTTGGGTCCCGCCAGGGGCATGAATTGCTTGGGAGACAAGAGGCGCGACATCGGCCACAGGCGCGTACCTGTGCCGCCGGCGAGGATGACAGGTCGGATCTTCGAATGCGTCGCCATACTGCTTCCCTGCGAAAAGGCGTCTGCCGTCCCCGGACCGTCATGTAGCTAGCGTAATTTCGGGGGTCCGCCAAACGGAAAAGCGGGGACTCCGGGCTGTGGCGAGAGGACCTATGTTACGGTATAATCAGAAAAAAGCCGCTTTAGGCCACATGGTTTAAGCGGGCGGACAGCGACGTTGATGAACCCTTAAGTTTTGGCATCAGTCCGGCGTATCAAGACCCGGCATCGCGGAGGTATCTCATGGACTACAAGGACATCCTGGTCCATCTCGACAGCTCTCCTTCTTGTCCGGCGCGCATCGACGTCGGCATCTCCTTCGCGCGCGCCTTCGGGGCGCGGCTGACAGGCCTCTATGTCGTCGGCCTGGCGCCGATGCACCAATATGCCGAGGCGGACCTCGGGCCCGAACTGGTCGAGGCGCATGACAAATACATGCGCGAAGCTTCGCATGAAGCCGAGCGCCTCTTTACCGAGCGCACGCGCAACGCCGGGGTCGCCGCCGAATGGCGTCAGGTCGAGGGCGCCTTGCCCGATCTGGTCATGCTGCATGCTCGTTTCGCCGATTTGGTGATCGCCGGCCAGCGCAATCCCGAACGGCTCGATCCCGGCACCGCGCCCGAATTGCCCGAACAGCTGGTGCTCGATGTCGGCCGTCCCGTCATAATCGTCCCGCATACGGGAACGTTCCCGACGGTCGGCGAAAAGATCATGATTCTGTGGAAGACCAGCCGTGGCGCGGCGCGCGCGGTGAACGACGCCTTGCCCTTCTTGGCTAAGGCCAAGGAAGTCTGCGTCGTCGCGATCAATCCGGAGGCCGGCATCTCCGGCCAGGGCGACAATCCGGCGGCCGACGTGGTGACGCATCTGTCGCGTCACGGCATCACGGCGACGGCACGCATCGCCAAGGCCGAACGCGGCACCATGGGCAAGACAATGCGCGACATCGCCGCCGATTTCGGTGCCGACATGATCGTCATGGGCGCTTTTGGCCGTGCGCGCTGGCGCGAGATGATCCTCGGCGGTATGACGCGCAACATGCTCGCGACCATGCCGCTGCCGATCTTGATGTCGCGCTAAAAGCGCGGCCTCAGTTCGCTGATCTATTCCGAGCGCGGATCCAGCGCGTCCTGCAGTCCGTCGCCGAGGAAATTGAAGGCTATGACGGTGGCGAAGATCAGCAGGCCCGGATAGACCGCGAGCAGCGGCGCGCTCCAGATCGTCTCCTGTGCGTTGGTCAGCATGTTGCCCCAGCTCGCCGCCGGTGGTTGCACGCCGAGCCCGAGGAAGCTCAGCACCGATTCCAGCAGGATCACGTTGCCGACCGACAGCGTCGTCGCCACAACGATGGGCGAGACGGCGTTGGGCAGGATATGCACCATCATGATGCGCCAGGGCCCGGCGCCGACGGCGAGCGCGGCGCGCACGAAGTCGCGTTCGCGCAAGGTCAGCGTCGCGCCACGGACGAGGCGGGCCACCGTCGTCCAACCGACCAGCGAGATGATCGCGATCATGCGATAAAGGCTGACGCTTTCGTCGTTGGCGATGCTGGGCGGTAGGCCCAGTTTGTTGAGATCGACGGCGGCGAGCACGATCAACAGCGGCAGCAACGGCAGGGCGATGACGCCGTCGGTCAACCGCATCAAGAGGCCGTCGAGCTTGCCGCCGAAATAGCCGGCGATCAGGCCGAGGGCGGTACCGATCACGGCGGAAACGAGCGCGGCGGCGAGGCCGACGGCCAGCGACACGCGCCCGCCGTAGAGCAGGCGCGACAGCAGG
The DNA here is from genome assembly GCA_945861615.1 of Rhizobium sp. Q54. Classification (GTDB taxonomy): domain Bacteria; phylum Pseudomonadota; class Alphaproteobacteria; order SMXQ01; family SMXQ01; genus CAMAVH01. Next base: position 20,815 of record CAMAVH010000011.1, read on the forward strand.
TCGCGGCCCAATTCGTCGGTGCCGAGCGGATGGCTGAGCGACATCGGTTGCAGGCGCTCGAGCAGGTCGGCGGCATTGGGGTCGTGGCCGAGCAGGGCGGCGACCAGCGGTGCGCCGAGCGCCAAAAGCGCAAGCAAGATCAGCAGCAGCAGACTCGCCACCGCCAGACGGTGACGCAGGAAGCGTCGCCAGAGTAGATGGGCCGGCCGTTGCGCCGGCTGCAGGGCATAAGGGGCGGTGAGCGTCATCGCCGCGCCTCGCCGCTGGCATAGGAGATGCGCGGATCGAGCCAGACATAGGCGAGGTCGGCGATCAGGTTGCCGAGCAGCGTCACCAGCGTGGCGAACAGAAGGCCGACGAGGGCGAGGTTGTAGTCGTTGCCCATGATGGCGTCGTAGATCATCTTGCCCATGCCGGGGTAGGCGAACATGGTTTCGGTCACTAGCGCGCCGGAGAACAGGCTGCCGAAGCTCAAGGCCAGCACGGTGACGACGGGGATCAGGGCGTTACGCAGGGCATGGCCCCAGACGACTCGCGCGGGGCTGGCGCCTTTGGCGCGCGCCGTGCGGATATAGTCCTGGCGCAGCGTTTCGATCATCGCCGCGCGCACGAAGCGCGTGTAATGGCCGATGCTGGAGATGGTCAGCGTGATCACCGGCAGGATCAGATGCAGCAGGCGATCGGTGAAGCTGCCGTCGCCGGGCGTGGCGACGCCGCCGGCCGGCAGCAGGCCGAGCGCGACGGAGAAGGCCATCATCAGCATCAGCGCTAGCCAGAACACCGGCAGCGAGATGCCGGCGAAGCACAAGAGGTTGATCGCATGGTCGAGCTTGGAGTGCGGCTTGATCGCGGCATAGACGCCAGCCGGCAGCGCGATGGCGACGGAGAGCAGGAAGCTCGCGCCCATCAGCAGCAGGCTGTTGGCGAGAAACGGGCCCATGACGTCGAGCACGGGCCGCAGATGCAGCCGCGAATTGCCGAAATCGCCGCCCAGCGCCGAGGTGAGCCAGGCCGAGTAGCGCGCATAGAGCGGCTGGTCGAGACCGTAGAGCGCCTTGATGCGGGCGATGTCGGCGGAGGTGATACGCGGATCGGCGGCGATCAGCATGTCCGACGGATCGCCAGGCATCAGGCCGATCAGCAGATAGATCGCGAAGGACATGACGAGCAGGACGATAAGGGACTCGCCGAGCCGAAGGGCGATATAGCGCGTCATGCCGCGCGGGCTCCGTTACGTCGGGCGGGCCGCGCGGCGCTCATGTTGCGCCTCTCAATGTTTTTTGGCGGCCTTCGCCTGCTCATGGCGTTCATAGGCGGCGATGAGCAGCGGGTTGGATTGGCGCTTGTCCGACGATTGCGCGCCGCCGAAGGCCGATTGCTCGACTTCCAGAGCGCGCAATAGCGCGTCGGCGACGTCCAGGCGGCCTTCGTCGCAGGCTTGGCCGTGGGCTTGAATGATCTTGTCGCTGAGGCGGCGCGTGTAGTCCATGAACGTCCCCGGGGCTGAACTGGTCGATGTGGAAGCGCCAGAGTAGCGCCTTTTGGCGCGCGCTGCATCCGGTGCGGGAGGCCTAGCATAAATGCGGGGGCGCTATTGTCCCGTCCAGTTTTCGACCCACAACGGCGAAATGTCCTGATGACCGGTCGGTTCGATGCCTTTCAGCCATTTCGGGAAGATGAAGGCGTCGGAGCGGAAGAACAGCGGGATAGTCGGCAGTTCGGTGGCATAGACGGCCTGCAGGCGGCTCCACAGCGCCTTGCGCTTGTCGCGGTCGAGTTCCAACTCGATTGCGTCGATCAGGGCATCGACTTCGGCGTTCTTGAAGCCGGGATAGTTCTGGCCGGCGTAGTTGTTTTCCGGCGTGGTGATCTGCGAGGAGTGGAGCGTGGTGCGCGGCACGCTCTCGGGAGCGGAGAACCAGGCGTACATGCCCATGGCGCCATATTTGCGCTTGGTCATGGTTTCGCCGAAGAAGACGCGCGCCGGCTCGTTGCGGATGCGGACATCGACGCCGACTTGGCGCCATTGGCTTTGCAGCACTTGCTGGACTTGCTCGCGCGTTTTGTTGCCGGCGGTGGTCATGAATTCGAGAATCAAGGGCTCTCCCTTGGCGTTGCTGCGCATGGCGCCGCGCGACTTGGCGGTCCAGCCGGCTTCGTCGAGCAGGGCGGCGGCCTTGGCGCTGTCGCGCTTGTAGCTCGGCGTTGCCGGATCGAACACCCAGTCGAGCGGATTGACCATGCTGCTGGCGACGAGCTGACGGCCCTCGAACAGTTGCTTGCCGATGGCCTCGCGATCGATGGCGTAGATCAAGGCTTGGCGCACCCGCTTGTCCTGCAGGATCGGGTTGTCGAGATTGAAGTCGATATGCTCGTAGGTCAGACTCGGCTTGTAGACGATGTCGTAATTCTTGCCGTAGCGCTTCTCGAAGGCGAGGGCCTGGTCGAGCGTGAAGCCGAGTTCGCCGGCGACGTAATCGACGCCGCCCGACAGCAGGTTGGCTTCGAGCGCGGCGGTGTTCTCGATGGCGCGCACGACGATACGTTTGAAGTACGGCGGCTTGCCCCACCAAGTCGGATTGGGCGCCAGGACGATATGCGAGCCGATGACCTTCTCGACGATCTTGTAGGGGCCGTAGTAGAGGCCCGGATTCGTCGTGTCGGTGTCGTAGCCGTTGCGCGTGCGATAGCTGGCTGGCTCGGCGAAGCGGGCGCGTTCGAGATGCTCTGGCAGCAGGTTGAAGTCGTTGATGGCGGCATATTCGAAGGTCAGCCGGTCCATGTGCATGGTGAAGGTCTTGTCGTCCTTCACGTCGATCTTGAGGATGCGGCGGTACATCTCGCCGGAGGTGACGCCGCTTTGGGGATGCTTGCCCAGTTCGTAGGTGAACAGCACGTCTTTGGTGGTGACGGGCACGCCGTCGCCCCAGGTCGCCTTGGGCTGGATCGTATAGGTAACGGCGATGCCTTTTTTCCCGTCCGGCAGGTCTTCCGGAACGGCCAGGCCGTTCTCGATGCTTGGCAGGGTGACGCACAGCATGCAGATCAGCTGCCAATCCTTGTCGTAGGCGGTGAAGGGCCGCCGCGTCATGTTGAGCACGTAGGTTTTCGCCAGCATGGATTCGATGCTGGGATGCAGCGTCGCCGGATATTGCGTGAAGCCGATGGTGAGATCGTCCTTCGCCGCGGCGGGGCGTTCGGCGGCGATGAGGAGAGCCGCGACGAGAAGGGTCGCGGCGGCGAGACGTCGGCTGACGGCGAGGGCGATGTGCATGGGAAAACTCTAGCAAAGATTGCCGCGCCGCCGAGAGAAATCGCCGCGCTTCATGCCCTTGTGATTGCGTCCTATGGCCAAAGTGCTAGGAGAGAGGCATGGAACCGCCCGCGATGCCCAAGCAGACGCCAAAAGTCTGGGTTTTGACCGATCCCGTGGTCGGCCATGCCAGCCAAAGCCTGGGCGTCGCCGAAGCGCTCGGCCTGCCCTTCGAAACGCAGACGCTCGCTTATGGCCCCTTGGCGCGGTTGCCGGGCCTGCTCGGTCCGCGCCTGCTGTGCGGTCTCGACGCGGCGAGCCTGGCAAAGCTGACCCCGCCCTGGCCCGACATCGTCATCGCCACCGGCCGACGGCTCGGCGGCGTTGCGCGTTGGATCAAGCGGCGCGGCGCGGCGGGCGGCCATCGCGTCTTTCTCGCGCAGATGATGGACCCGCAGTGGGGCCGCAGCGACTTTGATCTAATCGCCGCGCCCCAGCATGACGGGCTGGCGCCTTGCGCCAATGTCATCGCCACGCTCGGCGCGCCGACGCGGGTGACGGCCGAGCGCCTTGCCGTCGCGGCCGAGGCCTGGCGGTCGCAACTGGATCACTTGCCGCAGCCGCGTATCGCTTTGCTGGTCGGCGGCTCGGCCGGCCGGCGGAGTTTCACGCCCGATCAGGCCGCCGAGCTCGGGCGTCGCGCCTCGCGGCTGGCGCAGGGCGGCAGCCTGATGGTGACGACAAGCCGGCGCACCGACGACGCGGCGGCCGACGCTCTGATCGCCGCGATCACGCCGCCGGCCTATGTGCATCGCTGGTCGCAGTCGGGCGAGAATCCCTATTACGGGCTGCTCGGCCTCAGCGATGGCATCATCGTCACCGGCGAATCGGTGTCGATGGCCTCGGAAGCGGTGGCGGCCGGCAAGCCTCTGTTCGTCTATGCGCCGCCAGCCTTGATCAAGCCGGCCTTCGCAAACTTCCATGCGGCGCTCTATGCGCAGAGATTGGCGCAGCCGCTCGAAGACGGTGCCGTCTTCGAGAGAAGCGCGAAGGCCGGCCTGCGCACGGCGGCGACGATCGCCGAGGCGATCCGCGCGCGCTTGAACTAGACGCAATTCGCGGCGAATTGCGGCGAAGTTTAAACAGCGCTTAACCGCGCCCTGCCACACTTCGCGCCATGAGCATGGTTTTTTACCTGGCGCGCTTGCGATATCTGGCACGGGACCGCGACGGATCGGCGGCGCTCGAGTTCGCCTATGCCTTTCCCATAATCGTCATGGTCGTCGTCGGCCTGTTGGAGCTGATGATGATCATGTTCGTCTCGGCGCTGATGGAGGGCGGCCTTCGCGATGCCTCGCGCTTCGCCATCACCGGCGCGATGCCGGCGGGAGTGAGCCGCGAGCAGGCGATCGTCGATATCGTCAACGACCGCACGCTCGGCCTGCTCGATTTAACGACCGACGACGTCAGCCTGCGAGTTTATGAAGCCTTCACGCAGGTCGGCATGCCGGAGCCCTTGACCTTCGACGCCAACGGCAACGGCAGCTTCGATCCCGGCGATACCTACAGCGACGTCAACGGCAACGGCCAGTGGGATGCCGACATGGCGGCGGCCGGGGCGGGCGGCTCGGGCGATGTGGTGGTTTATAATCTCGCCGTCGATTGGCCCTTGCTGACGCCGATGCTGGCGCCGTTCATCGGCCAGAACGGGTTGATCCGCCTCGGCGCTTCGATCGCCGTGCGGAACGAGCCTTACGACACGGCGCCGCCATGAAATTTGCTACGCATATACGCCGCCGCTGGCGCCGTTTTTGCGACGATCGGCAGGCCGTGGTGCTGGCGGAAATGGCCATGGCCATGCCGGTGGTCATCGTGTTGGCGCTCGGCGGCTTCGAGATCGCCCGCTTCACCCTGGTGCAGCAGAAGCTCGACCGCCTCTCGGTCACGGTGGCCGACATGGTGGCGCAGGCCGAAACCATGTCGGCGGGCCAGCTCGATCAAATTTTTGCGGCGACGGGACCGATTCTGGCGCCCTTTACGATGAGCAGCGACGGCGTGGTCATCGTCTCGTCTGTGAGCGCCACCGGCGGCACGGGCGCGCGCGTCGCTTGGCAGCGCAGCGGTGGCGGCACGTTGGTCGAAAGCAGCCCGATCGGCGCGGCGTCCCAGCCGGCGACCCTGCCGGCCGGTTTCGTCGTGCGCGACGGCGAAAACGCCATCATCGCCGAGACCTATTACGATTTCGTGCCGATGTTCATTCCTGATCTGGTGCCGCCGCGGCGGCTCTACCACCGCGCCATGTTCCGGCCGCGCTTCGGCGCCCTGACCGCGCTCAACTGATCACTTCGACAGCCGCAGCTCCGAGAGGTTGTTCGCCACTTCGCGGAACACCTGCTGCAGCGTCGCGCCGTTGGGCGCGTAGTGGTAGTAGGGCGAATCGGGCCCTGTGGCGATTTCCTTGAGCAGCGCCTGCATCGAGGAACTGTTATTGGCGAACTGGATGACGTAGATCACCACGCCGGTCGCCTTCATGTTGGCGGCCAGCAAGCGCAGGCGCGCATCCATGCTCGCCTGGGCGGCGGAATTGATGCCGAAGGTCGCGTTGTAGCCGTCACCGTAGCCACCGACGTTTTCGCCGTCGGTCAGCAGCACGATGGCCTGCTGACGGCGATAGAGCGGGTTGGGGTCCGCCTCGTTCCACGGCGCGGCCGGCGTCAGCACGCGCCAAGCCCAACCGAGTCCCGCCGGCGCATTGGTGTTGCCGCCCGGCGCAGTGAGCTGATTGATGGCGTTGGTGATGCCGGTCTTCGTGTTCTGCAAGGCGGTGATGCCGCGCGTGAAGCAGGCGGTACATTCGGACCCGGACGGGGCCGACGAGCAGCGCGTGCTGCCCGAGGATGTCGGTTCGCCCTCGGCGCCGATCGGCTGCCAGCCCATCCAGTCGCCGCTCGTGTGCAATAGGTCGCCTTCGTAGATGTCGGCGTCGTTGGTCGAATTGCCGTCGTTCTTGTAACGGTTGTAGACGCAGCCGCGCCAGCCGCTTGGTGGCGCGTTGATCAGCGGCACCGGCGAATTGTTGGCGTAATAAAGCAGGCTTTGGTTCGCGCCGGTGATCGGGTTCTTGAAGGTCGGCACGGCCTGAGTCGTCGTCAGTGCCGAATTGAAGGCGACGCCGTTGCGCGTGACGTTGACTTTGCTGTTCCATGGCACCAGGCCGATCTTGAGCAAGTCCTTGGTCTCGTCGTCGCCGAACAGGATCCCGACCAGCGTGTTGGCGGCGCTGCGCGCCGCTTGGATTCGGGTCTGGCCGCCACCGGCCGAACTGCTCATCGAGCCCGAGACGTCGATCGAGAGGACGACGTCGAGCAGTTGCGTCTGACGCGTCACTTCGACCTCGGAACGCACCGTCATATTCTCGATGCCGAGCACGCGCAGAAAGGTGGTGTCGATGACGGCGCTCGCCTGCAGAGAAAGTTTCTCGCTTTCCGCATCGACGACGATGCTTGGACCGGTGACGGCGGCGCCCATATAGCCGGGCGGAAAATTGGCGGCGAAATACATTTGAATGTCGGCGTCGCGGTTGGCCGAAAAGATGACGCGTCCGCCGGCGAGGCCGGCGGCGTCGAGCGCCTGCGACAGGCGAGACTTCACCAGATAGCCGCGCGTGGTGTCGACGGCGAGACCGAGAAAGCCGACGAGCGGCACGATGGCGGTGGCGAGAAATACGGCGATGCCGCCGCGCCGGTCGCGCGCGATGGCGTCGAGTCCGCGGCGCAGGTTGCGCCAGAATATGCGGGTGATGCTGCGTGTCATGGCTATCTCTCTTGCGCGGACGATACGAGCCGTCGCGCTCAAGATGCCAAAGCGGCCTTACCAACAGGTGAAGAATAGACTAAGTAAAACATGCATTTTAACGAATTGCCGGAGATATCAGCAGTCTCTTGCTGGTTTAGGTAAAAGCCTGAGGCTATTGGCTTAAGCCGCCTTTCGCACGCCGTCACAAATCTCATGTCGAGCATTTTAGGCAAATAATTTTCGTATTCGTCAGAAATACTGAAGTCATGATGATTTTATATTCTGACTATTTCCGAAAATTGAAGACGTAATGCTATGAATTATTTTGCGAAGTCGAAAGAATTTCTTCGATCTTTACTATCCATTAAGAGCAGAGGGACAAAGATCGCGTCACTGCGATCCCATCCCACGGAGGAGATAACAAATGATCATCGCCAATCTGCGTAACCTGCTCGCCGACGAATCCGGCGCCACGGCCATCGAATACGGTCTCATCGCCGCCCTCGTGTCGGTCGCCGCCATCGGCGCCCTCGGCGCCATGGGCGAGTCTCTCGAGACCATGTTCACCAACGTGTCGACCGCGCTCGATACCGCCGTGGCGGCCCCGGCCCCGGCCCCGGCGCCGGCGCCGTAACAGTCACCGCAGCTTCGGGGTCGCGGCGGGCCGGTCGGGCGGATACGGCCCCCCGGCGCGGATACGCCACCGGCCCGTCGGGCCCCGAAACCCGGTTCTGATCGCGCCAGCTCGTTCTTCGTCGCTTAATCGTTCCAGAGGCCTCGCCATGATTGCTTCCAGCGTCCAACAGATCGCGCTTCTCGTCTGCGCTGGATTGCTGCTCTGGGCGGCGACGAGCGACCTCATCCATTTCCGTATCGCCAACCGCGTCTCGCTCGCCATCGCCGGCCTTTATCCGGCCTATGCGGCGGCGAGTTGGTTCGCCGGCTGGCCGGCCGATTGGGCCGGCAGCCTCATCGCCGGCGCGCTCGTCTTCGCCGTCGGTTTTGCCCTGTTCAATGTCGGCCTGGTGGGTGGCGGCGACGTCAAGCTGCTCAGCGTCGTCGCCCTATGGGCCGGCCTCGGCGGCCTGATGCCTCTGCTGCTCGTCGTCGGCGCGGCCGGCGGCCTCTTGTCGCTCGCGCTGATCGCCGCCAAGACGGCGAGCTATCTGCGCCGGCCGGCGTCGCGTCCGGCCGGCCTGCCGCTGTGGCGCGCCGTGTTGCAGCAGCCGGCGCCCTATGGCGTCGCCATCGCCGTCGGCGGCCTGTTCACCCTCGGCCAGTTGGCCGGTTATCGCTTCACGCTCTGAGCCGTAAGGACGAGGATCATGAGCCTGCGCAATATCCTTCTCCTCCTTTTCGCGCTGATCGCGGCGGGCGGTACGGCGCTATTCGCGCGCGGCTGGATGATCTCCGAGCGCGCGGCGCTCAACGCTCAGCACAAGCCTGTGCCGGCTCAGGCCTCGCAATTCGTGCTCGTCGCCAAGACCAACCTGCCGATCGGCCGTTTCGTGAAGGCCGACGATTTCCGCTGGCAGGGTTGGCCCGACGGCGCTCTGGCGCCGAACTATCTGGTCAAGGGCAAGCGCCAGCCGGAAGACCTGGTTGGCGCAGTGCTGCGCGCCGGCCTGATCGCCGGCGAGCCGGTGACCGACGCGCGCCTGGTCAAACCCGGCGAGCGCGGCTTCATGGCGGCGGTGCTCGAGCCCGGCATGCGCGCCCTGTCGCTGCCGGTCAACCCGACGACCGGCATCTCGGGCTTCGTCTTTCCGGGCGACCGCGTCGATCTCTTGGTCACTCATACGGTCGAAACCGAGGGCGTCGGCAAGCGCAAGAGCGCCGTGGCGAGCGAGACCGTGCTCCACGATTTGCGCGTCCTCGCCATCGATCAGAAGACCGACGATCACGATAACAAGCCGGTGATGGCCAAGACCGTGACGCTCGAGACGACGCCGAAGCAGGCGGAGATCGTCCGCATCGCCGCCCGTCTCGGCACGCTGTCCCTGACCCTGCGCAGTCTGGCCGATGACGCGGCGCAGGAACCTGCGCCGGCGCTCGACCCGGTCGCCTTGGTCGCGTTGCTCGAAGAGGGGGACACGTCCGATGAGCTTGCCGCCGAAGCGGCGCTCCGGGTGAAGACGAAAGCAACGCCGGAAGGACGATTCACGGTCGATTCCGAGGTCAGCCGGCTGATCGGCGGGATCGGTGGTCAAGCCCAGAAGGTCGTCGTCATGCGCGGGGCGAAGAGCGAAGAAAAGGCTTTCCGTAACGGCCAGTGGGAAGCGCCGCCAGCGCCGGGCGACATGCCGAATGCCGAACTGTCCGCCGCGGCGGCGAACGCTCCCGAGGAGTTGCAGCCATGATCCGCCCCCTATTCATCCGCCAAGCTTTGGCCGTCCTGCTCGCCGTCCTGAGCGGCTTCCTGCCGCCTTTGGCCTATGCGGCGCAGCCCGGCGCCATTGTGGTCTCGACCCAGGCCACCGCGATCAATATCGAGGTCAACAAAGGCCGCCTAGTCCGCCTCGACCTACCGGTGACCAGCGTGTTCCTGGCCGATCCGGCGATCGCTGATGTGCAGGTGAAGTCGCCCACTCTGGTCTATGTCTTCGGCAAGAAGTCGGGCGAGACGTCGCTCTTCGCGGTGGATGCCGAAGACCAGTTGCTCGCCAATTTCCGCATCAACGTCACGCACAATCTCAGCGCGCTCGACGCGGCGCTGCGGCGCTATATGCCCGAAGCGGCGATCAACGTCTCGACGCTCGGCGATGCCGTGGTGTTGACCGGCAACGTGAAGTCTCCGGCGCAATCGGAAGATGCGCGCAGCCTGGCGGCGCGGCTTGCCGGCGGCGATGCCAACGTCATCAACCGACTGGCGATCAACGGGCCGAACCAAGTGAACCTGCGCGTGCGCATCGCCGAGGTGCAACGCAGCGTCGTCAAGCAGTTCGGCATCAATTGGGAATCGCTGTTCCGCGGCGGCTCCTTCCTGTTCGGTCTAGCGACAGGCCGCGACGTCATTAGCGCCGCCGGCACCACCATTTTGCGCGATGGCTCGTCGGATACCTTGAGCGCCGGTTTTCGCGGCGGCAATTGGGACCTCAACGCCGTCATCGACGCGCTGGAAAATCAGGGTCTGATCAGCGTGCTGGCCGAGCCCAATCTGACGACGACCAACGGCGAGACGGCGAGTTTCCTGGCCGGCGGCGAATTCCCGGTGCCGGTGCCGCAGGACGCCAACACCATCACCATCGAATTCAAGAAGTTCGGCGTCGGCTTGGCCTTCACGCCGACCATTCTAGCCGACGGGCGCATCAACATGCGCGTGCGGCCCGAAGTGAGCCAACTCAGCAGCACCGGCGAAGTGCGCATCAGCAATTTCGTTGTGCCCGGCCTAACGACGCGCCGCGCCGAAACCACGGTCGAGCTCGGCTCGGGACAGAGCTTCGCCATCGCCGGCCTGATTCAGAACAACCAGACGCACGACGTCCGGAAATTTCCCGGGCTCGGCGATTTGCCGATCCTCGGCGCCCTGTTCCGCTCCGACGGCTTCCGCCGTAACGAGACCGAACTGGTTATCGTGGTGACGCCCTATGTCGTCAAGCCGGTGTCCGATCCGCGCATTCCCCTGCCGACCGACGGCCTGGTGTCGTCCAACGACAACGAGCGCCTCGCCAGCGGTGCGCTTTACAAGCCGCAGGCCCAGGGCACCCCGCCCGGCCCGGTCCTGTCGTCGGGCCGCCGCCTGATCGGCCCGACCGGCTTCATGCTCGATTAAGGGATAAGATCATGACCTTGCGGCATATACGTTCGCTTCTGGCCCTGCTGACCGCCGCGGCCCTAGCCGCTTGCGCGCCGACCGCGAGCTATTGGACCGACGCCCAATCGCCCAAGTACAATCAGATCGAGGCGGTGCGGCTGATGCATGAACTGCGCGCGCCGGCCTCGGGCAGTTTGAGCGCCACCGAGATCGCCGGCCTCAACGGCTTCCTCGCGCGCCATCACGTTAGCCATGGCGATGACGTGACGGTGATCGCCGCAGCGAACCGCAACGGGGCGCCGCTGGCGGATTACTTGCGCAAACAGGGCATCGTCGCCCAGCAACTGTCCGTCAGCGGCAGCGATGCGCCGGTCGGCGGCCTGCGCCTGCTGGTCGAGCGCTATGTCGTGGTGCCGCCCAATTGTCCCGACTGGCGCAAACCGGCAACCACCGATTACGGCAACGCGACGATGAGCAATCTTGGCTGCGCCACTACGGCCAATTTGGGCATGATGCTTGCCAATCCGCGCGACCTGATTCAGGGCCGCGAGGCGGGGGATGCGGACGGCACCGCCTCGGCGGCGGCGGTGCAGCGCTATCGCGCCGGCAAGGTGACGCCGCTGGAAAAAGGGAGCACGACGCAGTGAGCGCGTCCGCTGTCCGCAAATTGAGCGAGCCGAGCGACGCGGCCGAAGGCCTGTCGCTCATGGCTTTTCTCGCCGACGATGTGACGCGGCAAACCCTGTCGCGTCTCGCCGGCGAACGCAATTGGCGCGAGCCCGTCATCGAGGGCGGCGGCTTGGAGGCGGCCCACCGTTACCTCGCCGACGGCGCGTCGAGCGATCTCTTGATCGTGGATCTGTCCGAAACCTCCGATCCGCTCGGTGCCATCAACGGCCTGGCCGACGTTTGCGAGCCGGGGACGCGGGTGATCGCGCTCGGCACCACCAACGACGTGAAACTATTTCGTTCGTTGATCGAATCGGGCATTGCCGACTATCTCGTAAAACCGGTGTCGGCCGACGATCTGCTGCGCGCCATCGATCACGCGAGCGGTGTCAGGGCAGCGGCGTCCGCCGAAGCGGCGCGCGGCCAGATCATCGCCGTGGTCGGCGCGCGCGGCGGCGTCGGCGCCTCCACCGTGGCGCTCAATCTGGCCTGGCTGTTGTCACAGGAGCAGGGGCGCAAGGTGGCGTTGGTCGATCTCGACCTGCATTTCGGCAGCCTCGCCCTGTCTCTCGACCTGGAGACGGGCAACGGCTTTCGCGATGTGCTGCAGAACCCGTCGCGTATCGATCCGTTGTTCTTGGAGCGCGCCTCGATCCGCGCCGCCGAGCGGCTGATTCTGTTCGGCACCGAGGAGCCGCTGGCGACGGCGCGGCATTGGGATTCGGGGGCGTTCAAGCCGCTGTTGGCGGAATTGACCAAGGCCCACGAGATCGTGCTGCTCGATCTGCCGCGCGCCATGGCGCTCGAGCATCCGGAACTGCTGGCGGCGGCCGATGTGGCGCTGCTCGTGGGGGATCTGTCGCTGTCGTCCTTGCGCGACATCCTGCGCTTGAAAACCCTGACGCGCGAATTGGCACCCAAGGCGCGCACGACTTTGCTGCTCAACCGGCCGCGTCCGCCGGGCAAGAACGACGTGCCGCCGGCGGAATTCGCCAAGACCCTCGGCGAACCGGTCGGCGGCGATGTGCCCTACGACGCCAAGGCGGCGGCGCAGGCCGCCGGCGGTGGTAAGCCACTCGTCGCCGTGGCCAAAAGCTCCAAGGCGGCGCAGGCGCTGCGTAAGCTGGCCCTGGGTTTTGCCGCGCCGAAGAAAAGATCGACGCCGCGTCGCGGGCTGCTCGCCCGCCTGCTCAAATGAAACCGCCGGTCTTCGGCCGCCGCACCACGCGGGGCGAGGGCGCGGTCACGCCCTTTCCCCTGCAGCCGCGCGCCGAGGCAACTGCGCAAACGCCGCCGGCCGAGGTCTCTCCCGTCGATACCGAGGACAGCGCCGACATGCGCCGCCTCAAGGTGCAATCGGTCTTTCTGCAGCAGGTCAATCTCGCCGTGCTGGCGCGCTTGCCGCGCCAGGCGCTGTCGAGCCAGGTCGGCAGCCTGGTCGATGAAATTCTCGCCGAGCGCCGCTTGGTTCTGGAAGAAAGCGAGCGGCAAGCCCTGATCGCTCATCTCGTCGAGGGCATCGGCAATCCGCACGGCCTGCATGCGGTGGCGCCAGGTGGTGCGACGGCGGGAAATGGGGAAGAGGACAAGCTGGCCTTGCCGTCGCCGAGTCCGCGCACACCGGCCGCCACCGCCGAACGGGAAAACCTCGAAAGCGCCAAAGCGAAGATTCAGGCGATCCTCCTCGAACGCATCGACGTCACCGCCGCGTCGCATCTGCCGCGCAAGGAAATATCCCGCCAAATCAGCAATATCGTCGTCGAGATCCTCAGCGAGCTAAAGCTGCAGCTCAACCTGATCGAGCAGCGCGATCTCGTGCAAATGCTGATCAACGACATGCTCGGCCTCGGCCCGCTCGAGCCGCTGTTGGCCGACGACGCCGTCACCGACATCATGGTGAATGGTCCGAAGCAGGTCTATGTCGAGCGGCGCGGCAAGCTCGAACTGACCGATGTGACTTTCCGCAACGACGCGCATGTGATGAACATCGCGACGCGGATCGTCACGCGCATCGGCCGGCGCATCGACGAGACCAGCCCGCTGGTCGATGCGCGTCTGGAGGACGGCAGCCGCGTCAACATCATCGGGCCGCCGCTGGCGATCGACGGGCCGAGCATCTCGATCCGAAAATTCTCCAAGAAGTCGATCACGCTCGACGTCATGGCGCGCCAGAAGAACCTATCGGACGAGATGGCCAAGGCGCTCAAGATCGCCGCGCGCTGCCGCCTCAACCTGCTGATCTCCGGCGGCACCGGCTCGGGCAAGACGACGCTGCTCAACGCCATGTCGCAGCTGATCGACCATGGCGAGCGGATCGTCACCATCGAGGACGCCGCCGAATTGCAGTTGCAGCAACCCCATGTGGTGCGTCTGGAGACCCGGCCGGCCAATCTCGAAGGGCATGGCGAAATCACCATGCGCGATCTGCTCAAGAACTCCCTGCGCATGCGCCCGGATCGCATCATTCTCGGCGAAGTGCGCGACGCCGCCGCGCTGGACATGCTGCAGGCGATGAATACCGGCCATGACGGATCCATGTGCACCCTGCATGCCAACAATCCGCGCGAGGCGCTGACCCGTCTGGAGAACATGGTCGCAATGGCCGGCGTCAATCTGCCGAGCCATGCCGTACGCACGCAGATCGCCTCGGCCGTGCATATGATCGTGCAGGTCAGCCGCATGCGCGACGGCGTTCGCCGCATCACCAACATCACCGAAGTGGTCGGCATGGAAGGCGACGTCATCACCACCCAGCCGCTGTTCCAATACGAGTTTCAGGGCGAAACCGGCGAAGGCTTGCTCAAGGGGGCCTACAAGCCGTCCGGCCTGCGGCCGCATTTCATGCCCAAGGCGGAATATTTCGGCCTCGGCAAGACGCTGATCGAGGCCGTGGCCGGCAAGGCGACGGAGGTGGTCCTATGATCGCCCAGACCGACATGATCGTCATCGGCGTGTTCGTCGGCGCGCTCCTATGCCTCGCCTGCCTCGGGCTTCTGCTCAACGGCGGCGCGTCGCGCCGCAAGCATCATCGCTACGACGGCCTGCGCCGCAAATGGACGGCGGATGCGACCGGCTCGGAGGATGGCGCCAGCCTGTTGCGCGGCGGCCAGGAAATGCGGTTCGGCACGCTGTTGCTGCGCTTCATGCCGCGCAGCCACATGCTGCGCCATCGGCTGGCCAAGGCCGGTATCGCGCTGTCGCCGGGGCGTTATGCCCTGATCAATCTTGCGGTCGGCCTCGCCATCGGCGGCGCCGCGAAGATGGTCTTTCACATGCCGCTCATGCTCGCTCTGCTGATCGGCATCGCCGGCGGGCTTGGCTTGCCCCATTGGGTGGTGGCCCAGATGACGCGGCGGCGGCTCAAGCGCTTCATCCAGCTCTTCCCCGAGGCGATCGATCTGATGGTGCGCGGCATTCGCTCCGGTCTGCCGATCAGCGAGACGATGGCGTCGATCGGCCAGGAGATGGCCGATCCGGTGGGCACGGAATTTCGTCACATCACCGACGCCGTCAAACTCGGTCAGTCGATCGACGAGGCCATGTGGGACGTCGCCTCGCGCCTGGAAACTCCAGAATTCAAGTTCTTCGTCATCAGCCTGTCGGTCCAGCGCGAGACCGGCGGCAACCTCGCCGAGACGCTGGAGAACCTATCCGAAGTTCTGCGTCGTCGCTTACAGATGCAGCTCAAGATCAAGGCCATGTCGTCCGAAGCGAAGGCCAGTGCCTATATCATCGGCTCCTTGCCCTTCATCATGTTCGCCATCCTGATGATCATGAATCACGACTACATCATGACGCTGTTCATTGATCCGCGCGGCATGATCGTGCTCGGCATCGGCTTGGCGATGATCCTGATCGGCGCCATGGTCATGGCCAAAATGGTGAGGTTCGAGATATGAGCGCGCTGCTGGCCATGCTGCCGCCAGGCGTGACCGCGATCGACCTGCTTACGGCGCTGTCCGGTCTGACCGCCTTCGCCGTGCTGCTGGCGGTCTGGCAGGGCCTGCGCAGCCGCGCGCCGATCCTGGTGCGGACCAAGTCTCTGCTCGCGCGCCGCAACGAGCTGCTGACGCAATATCTGCGGACGGAACGACGCAAGCCTGCCGGCAGCGCCCAGACGATGATGACCGGGATCGTCGAGAAGCTGCGCCTGCTGCAGGGGCGCAAGACCGCCGAGATGCGCGAGAAGCTGGCGCAAGCGGGGTTGCGTTCGCGCGAATCCCTGATCGCGCTCCTCTTCGCCAAGCTGGCCCTGCCGATCGCCTTCGGCATCCTCGCCCTGGTGCTGGTCAAAGGCATGGGCATGTTCAAGCTGACGCCCAACGGCGAGTTGCTCGCCTGCCTCGGCAGCGTGTTGGCCGGCTCCTTCGGCCCCGGCATCTGGCTCAAGAACAAGATCGAAAAGCGTTACCAGCTGATCCGCAAGAGCGTTCCCGATGCGCTCGATCTTCTGGTCATCTGCGTCGAAGCCGGCCTCAGCCTCGATGCCGCGCTGGGCCGCGTGGCGCGCGAATTCGGTCCCGGCGCGCCGGAACTCTCCGACGAATTTCGGCTGACCTCGATCGAACTGGGCTTTTTGCCGGAACGCCGCCAAGCGCTCGACAATCTCGCCAAGCGCGTGACCTTGCCGGCGATCCGCGCGCTGGTCGGCTCGCTGCAGCAGACCGAAAAATACGGCACCCCGCTGGCACAGTCCTTGCGCGTGCTGGCCTCGGAATTTCGCACCGAGCGCATGATGCGGGCGGAGGAAAAGGCCGCGCGCCTGCCGGCGACGCTGACCGTGCCGATGGTGGTCTTCATCCTGCCGACCCTGTTCATCGTGCTGATCGGGCCGGCGGTGCTGCACGTGCTCGACGCGCTGCGGAAGATGTAGCCGGGGTTAAGGGGCGAGGCCCGCATTGTCGGTCGTTTCCGGCACCGCCACGTCAGGCCTTTTGGGCGGCGGCATCGGCGGCAGGGTGGCGACGCCGAAGATCGCGGCGGCGCGGCGGCTTTGCGCCATGCCGCGCAGCGTCTCGTAATAGGCGAGATTGTTTTGCACCGTGCGCTCGTCGAAATCGATGCGGATCAGCTTTGCGGCCTCTTGGCTGCGGCCGGCAAGGCCGTAAACCAGGGCCAGGTTCTGACGCGTGCGGGCGCCGGCGCGGGGCTCGTCCACCAGCTTGGCGAGCATGGTGATGGATTGGTCATAGTCTCCTGCCAGCGCCATCGACAGCGCGAGATTGTTGCGCAATGAGGGATCGTTGGCGGCGAGGGTGAGGCCGCTGCGATAGCTCGCCTGGGCAGTCTGGCTATCGCCGCTCATGTCATGGGCGACGCCCATGCTGTTGAACAGGCGCGAATCGGGCTTGAGCGCGAGCGCTGCCTGGAACTGTTCGAGGGCGAGGCGCGGCTGATTGAGCGCGATCAGGGCGTTACCGAGGCCGCGCAGGGCCTCGGTATTCTTCGGATTGTTCGCGAGCGCGTCGCGATAAACGTCGGCCGCTTCGTTATTGGCGCCGACAGCCGCGAGCGTTTGGCCCAATTCGGCGGCGATGTCGGCGCGGCCCGGCGCCAGCTCATAGGCGTTCTTGTAGAGCATGACGGCATTGGCGAGATCGCCGCTGTCGCGCGCGCCGCGTGCGCCGCGAAGCAAGGCGGCTGCCGCCGAGCCGGGCTCGTTGCCGGCGCTGGCGCGCAGCGACGCGCCGGGGCTGGGGTCGTCGGCGCAAGCGGCGGCGCTCAAGGCGACGCTGGCGAGGAGCAGGGCGCGGGCGAAACGGAACGGCGTCATACGGGTCGGCGACATGCGAATAAGCCTCATGCGGGTCGGCCGCGAAACGGCGGATTGCGCATGACCTTAATCGCGGCGTCTTACCGCGTGGTAAATGATCAGTAAAATACCGGCTAAATCAGCTTGAAACAGAACAGGCCGGCGTAGAGCGCCATGACGGCGCCGAAGATCGCCTAGGCGCTGATCTTGGTGACATAAATCAACGCGCCGCTGAGCAGCATGGTGGTGATGGGATAGCTGCTCAGCCCTGTCGCAGGCCGGTCCGGCGATGCGGCCCGCATTTTTTGATCTGCCGGGATTCCTGGAGCGATCGCTGACCGGTGCCGACGATCGGGCCGGACATTACTCGGTCGCGCGGATTTGCAAAATAGGCTCCCGCGGATGAGGTTTCGCTTAGTGAATGCGGGCATCGTTACCCTATTTCGCAGGGCGAATGCGCCATCGGCCTTTTCCAAGGACGGCAGAACCGGCTATTCTGAGGCGATCCCGTCGATAGAACAGATGACCGCCCAGGAGGAATTCATGGCACGCGACTTCGAAGACTATTGCTGGAAGGATATCGTCGATGACGAGATCCTCGAAATCTATCAGGCCTATCATCGCAAGCTCTATGTCGGGAAGAACCCGGCGATCCTGGCGATCGACCTTTATAACAAGGCCTATCTCGGCGGCAACAAGCCGGTCCGCGAAGTGAACAAGCAGCATTCGGGCTCCTGCGGCGAGAATGCCTGGAAGGCCATCGAGCCGACGCAGAAGCTGTTCGCCGCCGCGCGCCGCGCCGGCGTGCCGGTGATCTACACGACCCGCCATGTCGATACCCAGGGCGTCCAGTCGACCAACCGCAACATGGGCGGCAAGCTCGCCGACGATGTTTACGACATCAAGCAAGAGCTCAAGCCGGA
>CAMAVH010000012.1 GCA_945861615.1 Rhizobium sp. Q54
CTCGACCGAAAGGCCCAGTTCGGCCAATTCCTCGGACCGCGCCAAAAGCCGCGCTGCCGAGCGTTCATCCAGCTCGACCACCTCGGGGATCAGCAGCATCTGGCGCGCGACGCCCTTGGCCGATAGCGCATGTTTCATGCGCTCATAGACCAGGCGCTCATGCGCCGCATGCTGATCGACGATGACGAGGCCCGTGCGGGTCTGCGCCACGATATAGGTTTCGTGCAATTGGCCGCGCGCGACGCCGAGCGGATAATCCAGGGCGTCATCGGGAAAGGCCGTATCTTCGGCCCGCGCCATCGGCGCGGCCTGCATCTGCAGCGCCTCGCTGCCGAGCGGCGCCTGCCAGGCGGCGGCCGTTTCGGCAAGACCACGATTCCAACCACCGCCGCTCGGCCGCCCATAGGGCAAGGCAGGCCCTGTTCCGCCAGGGCGGAATGCGCCGAGCGCCGCCTCGGAGACCGTCGTCGAAGCGCGGTGGCCCTGCGCCGCCAAACCATGCTTGAGCGCGCCGACGATCAAGCCGCGCACCAGGCCCGCGTCGCGAAAGCGCACCTCGGTCTTGGCCGGATGGACGTTGACGTCGACCGTCTCGGGCGGCGATTCGAGAAACAAGGCGACGACCGGGTGGCGATCGCGGGCGAGGAAATCCATATAGGCGCCGCGCACGGCGCCCTGCAGCAGGCGGTCGCGCACCGGGCGGCCATTGACGAAGAGATATTGATGCTGCGCCGTGCCGCGCGAATAGGTCGGCAAGGCGGCATAGCCGGTGAGCCGCAGGCCTTCGCGCATCGCATCGATGCTCAGCGCGTTCTCGCCGAAATCGCGGCCCATCACGCTCGCGAGCCGCGCCAATCGCGCCTCGAACAGATCGCCGGTCTCGGCTTCGAGCGACAATTTGCGCTCGC
The DNA here is from genome assembly GCA_945861615.1 of Rhizobium sp. Q54. GTDB lineage: Bacteria > Pseudomonadota > Alphaproteobacteria > SMXQ01 > SMXQ01 > CAMAVH01. Next base: position 909 of record CAMAVH010000012.1, read on the forward strand.
CGTCGCTGGTCACCGTGAAGGAGATGTCGGGATGGGCCATGGCGAGGCGCGTGATGCTGTCAAGCACATGGCCCTGCTCGGTGCGCACCGCCTTCATGAATTTCAGGCGGGCCGGCGTGGCGAAGAACAGATCGCGCACCTCGACGCGCGTGCCGCGCGCCAGCGCCGCCGGAACGGGCGCAGACTTCGCGCCGGCCTCGACGGAAATCTGCCAGGCGCTCTCGGCGCCGGGCTTGCGCGAGGCGATCGACAAACGGCTGACCGCGCCGATCGACGGCAAGGCCTCGCCGCGAAAGCCGAGGGTGCGGATATCGACGAGATCGTCGTCGGGCAATTTGGACGTGGCGTGGCGCTCGACCGCTAGGGTCAATTCGACCGGCGTCATGCCCTGGCCGTCGTCGGCCACGGCGATGAAACTGAGGCCGCCGTCGCGCAGATCCACTTCGATGCGCGACGCGCCGGCGTCGATGGCGTTCTCGACCAGTTCCTTGACGCAGGCAGCCGGTCGCTCGATCACCTCGCCGGCGGCGATGCGATTGACCAGTCCCCCCGGAAGTAGCCGGATCGTCACGCGGGTTTGGCGCCGGCGAGCACGGCCGGCGCCGTGGTCGGCACAGCGGGCCCCATGGCGGCGAGATATTGACGCGCCAGCACCTTGCCCTCCTCGACCTTGGGCTGGTCGAACGGATCGACGCCCAGGAGATCGGCAGCGATGATCGTCTCGAGCATGAAATGCATCATCAGCGCGCCCATGCTCTCCTCGCCGATCGAGGCGACGCGCAGCACGCGGGTCGGCCGGCCGTTGCGCGCCAGGGTTTCGGCGGTGGCGCGCTGTTCGGCATCCAGCAGATCGCCCATGGTGCGGCCGACGAGATAGGAAAATTCCGGCTCGGTGGCCAGATTGGGCATCACCATGTCGCCGGCGCCTTCGGCCGGTCCGAAGATCAGCGTGTAGAGCTTGTCCTTGGGGCCGCCGAGATAGAGCTGCACCTGGCTATGCTGATCGACGGTGCCGAGCGCGTTGATCGGCGTGGTGCCTTTGCCGTCCTTGCCGAGGCTTTCGGCCCACAGCTGGCGGTACCAGAAGGCGAAGGGCGCCAGGCGGTCGACATAGGGCATCAGCACCGACTGGCTAAGACCCTGGCGCGACGCAGCGACGGCGAGCGCTGCACCGACGGCGGGCGCGGAGTCGGCGGCTGTCTTCGCGGCGAGCGCGGCATCGAGCGCGGCCTGGGCGCCGTCACGCACCTTTTTGGCGTCGAGGCCGGCGATCATCGCCGGCAGCAGACCGACATTGGTCAGCGCCGAATAGCGCCCGCCGACGCCGGGATCATGTTCGAACAGCGGAATGCCGAAACGGCCGGCCGCGCGGCGCAGCGGATTTGCCTTGCCGTTCACCGCCGGCTCGGTGATCGCCACCATATGTTTGGCGAGCGAGTCCTTCCCGAGGCGCTCGATATAAGCATCGGCCAAAGTGAAGAACTGCATGGCGGTTTCCGCCGTCGATCCCGACTTGGACACGACGATAACGCCAGTGCGGGCCAGATCGAGACTGCCATAAATCCGGCCGAAGGTCGCCGGGTCGATATTATCGAGGAAATGCAGACGCGGGCCGCTGCCGGTCTTGCGCGGCAGGCCGACCGGCCAGTGGGCAAGGGCGCAGAGGGTCTGGCCGCCAAGGCTGGAGCCGCCGGTGCCGAGCACCAGCACGTCGTCGAAGCTGCCGCGAAAGCGCGACGCAACATCCTTGAGCGCGGTCAGGTCGCTGCGCGCCGAAGGCACCGCCAGCAAGGGCAGGCTACCGGACGCGCGCGGATCGCGGGCCTGGCCGCGCAAACGGTCGAGCGCCCGGCCCGTCGCGACAATGGCCGCTTCGAGTTCCGCTTCGGGAATGCCACCCTCGCCGATGCGACCGGCGAGGCAGGTGGCGATGTCTTGGTCGAAATGCATGGGGGGAACTCTAGCAGAGAGGGAGAGAGGCGGCCAACCGATGGAAATCGGCCAAGCCAGCTTGGCGGCGCACTATGGCGGTTCCAAGGCGGCCGGGAACGTAACGTCTTCATGACGCAGGGCGTTCCGCATATCCCTCTGTCATAGCCGGACGCCCGGTTTTTGCCGCTTGCGCCGCCGCTGACCTTTCAGGCTCAGTCCTCGATGGGCGGAGCCGGCGCCGTGGCCATCACGCCCTTTGGCTGCCCGACGACAACGAAGGTCAACTTGGCCGGGTCGAGCAAGCGCTGCGCCACGCGCCGGACATCGTCCTGACTCACCGCTTCTATGAAGCCGTTGCGCTTGTCGAGATAGTCGATGCCGAGGTTCTCGAGCTGGATACCGACCAGCAGGCTTGCCATGCGGCCGGTCGAGTCGATGTTGGTGAGGAAGGAGCCGGTGAGATAGGTCTTGGTGTCGGCCAGTTCCTCGTCTGTCAGGCCGGCGTCGCGCAGCTTCGCCCATTCCTTGCGGATGATGTCGATGCTTTCGCCGACGCGGTCGTTCTGAGTGGCGACGCCGCCGGTGATCAGCGCCGAACGGTCATAAGGCGCCAGCGAGGTGTTCACGCCATAGGCGAGACCGCGTTTTTCGCGCACCTCCTCCATCAAGCGGGAGGTCAAACCGCCGCCGCCGAAGGCCTGATTCATCACATAGGCGATGTAATAGTCGGGATCCTGGCGCGACAGCCCCGCCTGGCCGAAGGTCACCACGCTCTGCGGGATCTTCTTATCGATGACGAAAACCTGACCGGCCAGCGCCGGCGCCACCTGGGGCAATTCGATTGGTCCGGACGAGGACGACAAAGCGCCGAACACCGCATCGAGGCGCGGCTTGAGTTCCTCCGCCGTGATGTCGCCGACGACGCCGACCACCAGCCGGTCGCGCACGAAGCGCCGCTTCACATAGGCCTCGAAATCCGCCGGCTTCAAGCTCTCCACGCTTTGGCGAGTGCCCTCGGCCGAGCGGCCGTAAGGATGATCGCCGAAGGCCGTGCGCGCCAGTACCCGGCCGGCGATACGCCGCGGATTTTCCGCAGCGCCCGACAGCCAGGCGCGCGTCTGCGTCTTGACCTTCTCGACCGCCGATTCATCGAAGCGCGGCACATTCAATGCTAGGCGCAACAGGTCGAAAGCCATGGTTTCGTTGCGTTTGAGCGTGCGCAAACTGCCGCCGACGCTATCGACCGAAGAATCGAATCCGAGCGACACCGAATTGTCTTCCAGACGGCGCTGGAATTCCTGCGAATTGAGACTGCCGGCGCCCTCGTCCAAGAGGCCGGCGACGAGGTTGCTCAAGCCCTCCTTGCCGGCGGGGTCGAGAGCCGAACCGCCGCGAAAGGCGAATTGCATGGAGACGACGGGCACACTGCGGTCGCGCACCAGCCAGGCTTCGACGCCCTTGGCGCTGACGACGCGCTCGATGGCCACCGCTTCGGCCGGTGCGGCCATGAAGGGAGACAGCGTCGCCGCGACGATGGCGGCGGCGGCAACGACGGCGGAGCCGCACAACCGAGACTGGCGCAGGACGGGCATGGAAAAGCGCATCGGTCAGCTCCGCGACGGACGAGGCGCCGGCAACAGCGCGCCGGTCACCGAGTTGACGGCATTGAAAACAAGGCGCGCCGCGGCATTGACCTGCTCTGGCGTCACCCCGCCGATACGTTCGGGCCAGGCTTCGACGTCGGCGACGGTCTGGCCGGTGGTCAACGCGGTGCCGATCGCCATGGCGCCGCGGCGCAGCGAATCGCGGGCATAGTCCGCGCTGGAGACCAGTTGGTTCTTGGCGCGCGAGACTTCATCCGCCGTCACGCCGTCCTTCAAGAGGCGGGCGATTTCGAGATCGATCGCCTCTTCCAGCTTGCTGAGCGGCACGTCGGCGCGCGGCTGGCCGCCGACCGAGATCGTGCCGTAATCGAGCGCGCTCGGTTCATAAGATACCCAAGCCGAGACGGCGATTTTGTCTTCTTCGACCAGCTTACGGTACAGCCGGCTGGTGGCGCCGCCCGAGAGGATCGTCTCCAGCACCTGCAGAGCGTAGGCATATTGCTTATCGCCGGTGGTGTAGCTCGGAGCGAGATATTCGCGTGTGAGGCGCGGCTCGCGCACGCGATCGCTTTCCAACACGATGCGGCGCGCGGATGTGTGCAGGGGCTCGCGCAAGCGCACGCGCGGCGCGATGTCGCGGCGCGGGATCGGCGCGTAATATTTCGCCGCAAGGTCACGCACCTGCTCGACGGTCACATCTCCCGAGATGATGAGGATGGCGTTGTTCGGCGCGTAATGGCGCCGGTAGAAATCGAGCGCGTCCTTTTGCGTCAGAGTCGCCATCTCATGCTGCCAGCCGATCACCGGAATGCGGTAGGGATGATTGAGGAACAAGGTGGCGTTCATCTGCTCGTTGAGCAGCGCGGCGGGGTTGTTGTCGATACGCGACCGCCGCTCCTCGATGATGACCTGGCGCTCGGGCGTCACCACGTCGTCGGTGATGGCCAGATTGGCCATGCGGTCGGATTCGAGCTTCATCACCAGTTCGAGCCGGTCTGCGGCGACGGTCTGGTGGTAGCCGGTGTAATCCCAACTGGTGAAGGCGTTGTCGCGGCCGCCGTTGCGTGCGACGGTGCGCGAGAATTCGCCCGGCGCGATCGTGCCGCTGCCGCGAAACATCAGATGCTCGAGGAAATGCGCGATGCCGGACTTGCCTTGCGGATCGTCCGCCGCGCCGACCTTGTACCAAACCATCTGCGTGACGACGGGCAGGCGATGATTCTCGATCACCACGACATCGAGCCCATTGGGCAGCGTGAAGGTCTTGGGATCGAAGACAGCGCCCCAGCTGGCGCTAGGGGCAGCGCCGGCCCACAGCAGCAGTCCGACGACGAGCGCCGCGCGCAAAGGCTTCAAACGGGGGAACATCGCACCTCCTGATCGCCGGCGCCCTGCCGGACGCCAAACGTGACCACGCCCATGATTATTCGGGGCTCAGTATGGCGCTTCCGTGGCAGCGGCGCGGTCGGAAAAGATCACGAAAGCGCGAGGCGCCGCGCGGCCGGCGCGATTTCCGGCAGGGCGGCGGCTAGGCTTTTAGAAAATGCCGCTGAGGATGCCGCTTTTGAGACCATCGCCGCGGCGGCGGATGATCGGCGTCTCGCCTTCCGTCGGCGCTTTCCCGAGGGCGGCGTTCTCGCGTAGGCGGCGCGCTTCCTTGTCGGCATCGACGATGGTGCCGGGCGCATTCGCCGACTGCCAGAACATCAAGCTGTCGACGAAACCGGTTTCGGCTTCGGCCAGCACCGAGCTTTCGCGATTGACGGTGGCGCGGATATTGGGGTCGGCATTGGCGGCGCCCGCCAAGCGCAACAGGGCCGCTTCGCCGGGATCGCGCCCCTGCAGGATGGGGCTTTCTTGACGCACCGCGCCGCTATCGCGATCGACGACGATCTGGCGTGCCGTCTGGCGGATATCGGTTTCCTGCGGACGCTGCGCACCCGGTTGCGGTGCCGTCAGGCCATAGTCCGGCGGCAGGCTCAGCGGCGCCCGCGAGACGACGCGGAACTCGTCGGGCGGCGTCTTGTCGGCCCCGAGGATGCTGCCGATATTCGAGCAGCCCGTCAGCGCCAGGGCGAACAGCGCCACGGGCGCGGCGATGCGCCAGGAAGAGAGAGCCGAACGAGAAAGCGAAGTCATGAGCCAGTCCTCTTGGGCCAAATCAGCGCAATGATTCCTTGCGCCCGATGAGGGCGTCAAGAACCAGTAATAGCACGCCGACCACGATCCCGGCGTCGGCCAAGTTGAAGGCCGGCCAATGCCAGCCAAAGGCATGAAAATCCAGGAAATCCGCCACCGCGCCCCAGCGCAGGCGATCAATCACATTGCCGATGGCGCCGCCGATCACCAGGCCGAGCGCGACCAGCACCCAAAAATGGGCGGCGCGCCACAGCCAGCCGATCAGGATGATGACGATCACCAGGGCCAGGGCGGCGAACAGCCAGCGGCCCCATGCGACATTGTTGCCGATGCCGAAGGTGACGCCTTCGTTCCACACCATCACGAGGTTGAAAAACGGCGTCACTTCGATGCGCCGCGGCGGGTTCATCAGATGGCCGACGACCCACCATTTGCTGATCTGGTCGAGAACCACAAGCAGCGCGGCGATGCCCAGCCCGACGGGCAGGCGATAGCGATGCGGCGGGAGAACGGGCTCGGTTATGGCGCTCTCGGTCATGATTTAGGCAACCGTCAAACTGTCGATGGCATCGGCGCAGCGGACGCAGGTGTCGTCATGCTTGGGATGCTGGCCGACTTCCTCCAGCACCCGCCAGCAGCGCTGGCATTTGGCGCCGTCGGCCAGTGCGACGACCACGGCGACGCCGGGCACGTCGGGCAGGCGGAAGGCATCCGCCGCGCCCCCACCTTCAAGAATGGCGCCGTCGAGCAAGGCGATGTCCGAAGTGATCGCTATTTCGGCAAGATCGAGGTCGGCGAGCGCCGCGCGATAGCTGGCGTCGGCATAGACCTTGGGCGAGGCCTGCAGGCTCGACCCGATCGTCTTGTTGGCGCGCGCCAGTTCCAGCGCGCCGGTGACGACGCGGCGCAGCTTGCGGATGGTCTCCCACTTGGCAGCCAGGGCATCGTCCTGCCAGGCGGCGGGAATCGCCGGGAACTCGCGCAAGTGGACGCTGTCCGTCTCGCTCGGAAAGCGCGCCAGCCAAGCCTCTTCCGCGGTGAAGCAAAGCACCGGCGCGAGCCATGCGGTCAGGCAATTGAATAGCGTGTCCATCACCGTGCGCGCGGCGCGGCGGCGGATGCTGGTCGGCGCGTCGCAATAGAGCGCGTCTTTACGCACGTCGAAGTAGAAGGCCGAGAGATCGACGGCGCAGAAGCTGTGCAGCGCGGCGAAGAAATTATGGAACTCGAAGCTGTCGCAGGCGGCGCGCAGCTGCTTGTCCATCAGCGCCACCTGGTGCAGCACCAGGCGCTCGAGCTCCGGCATCTGCTCGACCGGCAGGCGTTCGGCTTCGCTAAAGCCATCGAGCGCTCCTAAGAGGTAGCGCAGCGTGTTGCGCAGGCGGCGATAGGTGTCGGCCTGATATTTGAGAATCTCGGGGCCGATGCGCAGATCGTCGGAATAATCCGAGGCGATGACCCACAGGCGCAGGATGTCGGCGCCGAACTCTTCCATGACCTTCTGCGGCGCGACGACATTGCCGAGCGACTTGGACATCTTGCGGCCCTGCTCGTCGAGCACGAAACCGTGGGTCAGCACGTTGTCGTAGGGCGCGCGGCCGCGCGTGCCGCAAGATTCCAAGAGCGACGACTGGAACCAGCCGCGATGCTGGTCGGAGCCTTCGAGATAGAGCGCGGCGGGCGAGCCAAGCTCGGGGCGCGCTTCGAGCACGAACGCATGGGTGCTGCCCGAATCGAACCAGACGTCGAGGATGTCCTTCACCTGCTCGAAGTTCGCCGCGTCGTGCTCGGGCGCGAGGAAGCGCGACGGATCGGCGCTGAACCACACATCCGAGCCTTCGGCCTCGACCGCCTCGACGATGCGCTGCATCACTTTGGGATCGCGCAGCGGCTGGCCGCTGCGCTTGTCGACGAAGACCGTGATGGGCGCGCCCCAAGCGCGCTGACGCGAGACGCACCAGTCGGGGCGGCCCTCGACCATGGCGCCGATGCGGTTGCGCCCGGCCGCCGGCACGAAGCGCGTGTCGTCGATGGCTTTCAGCGCCTTCTGGCGCAGCGTCTGGTTCTCGCCGATTGCCGGCTGATCCATGCCGATGAACCATTGCGGCGTGGTGCGGAAGATCAGCGGCGCCTTGGAGCGCCAGGAATGCGGGTAGGAGTGTACCAGCTTGCCATGTGCCAGCAGCGCGCCGACTTCGATCAGCTTCTCCAGCACCGGCTTGTCGGCCTTGAAGACATGCAGGCCGGCGAATAACGGCACACGCGGATAATAGGTGCCGTCCTCGGCGACCGTTTCCGGCACTTCGAGCTTGAACTTCTGGCCGACGACGAAGTCCTCGGCGCCATGGCCCGGCGCGGTATGGACGAAGCCGGTGCCCGCTTCGGTGGTGACATGGTCGCCCGGCAGCAATGGCACGTCGAAATCGTAACCCTGCCCGCGCCAGGGATGGGCGCAGACCGAGCCTTCAAGCTGCTCGCCCGTCAGCGTCGCGGCGATCTTATGGCCGGTGATCTTGGCCGAGGCGAGCAAACTGTCGAACAATTCGCGGACGACGAGGATCTTTTCGCCGACCTTGGCCAGGCTGCCCTCGCCTGCTTCGGTCACTTCGACGACGAGATAGTCGAAGCTCGGGCCATAAGCGATGGCGCGGTTGCCCGGCAGCGTCCAGGGCGTCGTCGTCCAGATGACGATCGAGGCGCCCTTCAATTCGGCGAGCGACGTTTTCACCACGGGGAAGCGCACCCACACCGTGGTCGAGGTGTGATCGTGATATTCGACCTCGGCTTCGGCCAGCGCGGTCTTCTCGACCACCGACCACATCACCGGCTTCACGCCTTTATAAAGCAGGCCGTTGAGCAGGAACTTGCCGAGCTCGCGCACGATCGACGCCTCGGCGGCGTTGGTCATGGTGGTGTAGGGATTGGCCCAGTCGCCGGCGACGCCGAGGCGCTTGAACTCCTCGCGCTGAATGTCGATCCACTCGGCGGCGAAGCGGCGGCACTCGTCGCGGAAATCGATGATCGGTACCGCGTCCTTGTCTTTGCCCTTGGCGCGGTACTGTTCCTCGATCTTCCATTCGATCGGCAGGCCGTGGCAGTCCCAACCCGGCACGTAGGGCGAGTCGTAGCCGAGCATGCCGCGCGTGCGGTTGATGACGTCCTTCAGGATTTTGTTCAGCGCATGGCCGATGTGGATATTGCCGTTGGCGTAAGGCGGACCGTCGTGCAGCACGAACTTCGGCCGGCCCTTGGCGCGGGCGCGCTGGGTCTCATAGAGGCCGATCTTGGCCCAGCGGGCGAGCAGCTCGGGCTCGCGTTGGGCGAGCCCTGCCTTCATCGGAAAGCCGGTCTTCGGCAGGAAAACGGTGGATTTATAGTCGGCGGCCATGGGACGGCAAATTTCGCTGAAAAATCAAAGGGTGGACGCGGAAAGCCTGCATAGGGGCCGCACTGTTCTCTATCGGCGGCGGCGCGTCAACCGCGCAGAACGCCTAGCCGAGCTTGAAGCCCGGGGCGGCGAAACGGGCCGCATCGGCGAGCACGGCACGGGCCTCGGCGGAGTCTTTCTGCATCTGGGCGATCAGCGGCTCGATGCCATCGAATTTGCGCTCCTCGCGCAGATATTCGATCAGGGCGACGCGCAGATGTTTGCCGTAGAGATCGCCGGAAAAGTCGAACAAATGCGCCTCGAAGCGCAAATCCCGGCCGGCGAAAGTCGGGCGCCAGCCGAGCGAGGCGACGCCGTCGCGCCACACCGTCTGTGCGCCCTCGTCGATGCCGGCGCGAATGGCGTAGATGCCGGCCTTGGGGCGCTGATAATCGCCGAGCGGCAGATTGGCGGTGGGAAAACCGAGGGTGCGGCCGACGGCATCGCCATGCTCGACACGGCCGCCGATCTCCCAATAGCGGCCGAGCAGCTTGGCGGCCTCGGCCGGCTTGCCCTCGATCAGCAATTGGCGGATGCGGCGGGAGGCGATCACCGTGCCGTCGGGCTCGCGCTGGGTGAAGACGCGGGTGATCTGGAAATCGAAGCGCCGCGCCAGCTCGCGCAGCAGTTGCACGTCGCCGGCGCGCTTATGGCCGAAGACGAAGTCCTCGCCGACGACGACATGACTGACGCCGAAGCCGCTGACCAGAATGTCGATGACGAAATTCTCCGCCGGAATCTCGGCGAAGGCCTTGTGGAACTGCATGACGTAAAGGCAATCGACGCCGAGCAGCTCCATCTGATGAGCCTTGGTGCGCAGCGAACTAAGCCGGAATGGCGGCGCGTCGGGCTGGAAGATGCGTTTGGGATGCGGCTCGAACGTGAGAACGCCAAGCGGCTTGCCGGTGGCGCGGGCGATATCGCCGGCCGCACCGATGACAATGCGATGGCCACGATGCACGCCGTCGAAATTGCCGATAGCGACGACGGCGCCGGTGGCGTCGGGCGGCAAACCGTCATAATGGCGAAACAGGCGCATCGGCGAACACTAGCGGTTATCGAACGGCGGCGGCGTCGGCAAATGACGCGCCGCCGTTATAACCTGGAAACGTCTGAATGTATTGAGGAATTCGGCTTGCTGCGGCTCAAGCGAAAGATTGCGCCTGCGGCAGCGGCGCGGGCGCCTGCTCGGCTTTCGACGGAACCATCATCATGGCGGTCCCTTCCAGCACGATCTTGTCGCCGACGTAGCACTTGGTGAGAAGCACGGCGCGCTTCTTTTCCGCGATCACTTCGCTGACCGTCACTTCGGTGCGGACGGTATCGCCGATGCGCACCGGGGCCTTAAAGCGCAGATCCTGGCTCATGTAGATGCAGCCATAGCCCGGCAGCTTGGTGCCGAGCGCGGTGGAGATGAAGGCGGCGCTCAGCATGCCGTGGGCGATCTGGCCTTTGAACATGGTCTTGGCGGCAAAAGCGGCGTCCAGATGCACGGGGTTGTTGTCGCCCGACAGCTTGGCGAAGGCGATGATATCCGCCTCGCTGACGGTGCGGACATATTCGGCGCTCATGCCGACGCTCAATTCCTCGATCGCATATCCCTGGTAGGCGCTTTCGGTGGCGAGAGTGGTCGCGGCCATGGTCTTCTCCTTGCTCGGGCCGGCCCGAAATCGGGGCCGATCGGGGTGCCGCCAGGGTCATGCTGCGGCGCACAAAATTTATGCTGCGGCGCAATATACCCCGCCGACAGGGCGGGCATCAAGAGCCCGCCATGCCAGGGTTCATAAGGCTCAAAGATTAAGAAACCTGCCGAGAGCCATCCGCCGCACTGCGGTAGATGGTGAATCTACCAGCGATTCAAGACGCTTATTCCATCATCACGGAATAACCGCCATCGACGAAGAGAAGGTCGCCAACGATGAAGTCCGAATCGTCCGACACCAGGAACAGCACCGCTTTGGCCAGATCGATGGGTTCGCCGTTGCGCCCGCGCAGGTTGGTGACCGGCCGGGTTGGGTCGAACGTGTCCTTGCCGACCGGCGAGCCGATCTTGTTGGGAATGACGCCGTTGACGCGGATGTTATGCGGCGCGAGCTGCATCGCCATGGAGCGGGTCAGGTTGGCGACGCCGCCCTTGGCCGAGGTATAGGCGATAGCGCGCGGCCGGCCGCGAAAACCCGAGGTCGAGCCGACATTGACGATTTTGCCGCCGTTACCCGCTTTGACCATGGCTTGCGCCACATGTTTGCCGACCAGGAACGGCCCGGTGAGCGTCACGGCGATGGTCTTGTCCCATTCGGCCTTGGTGATTTCGAAGATCGTCTTGTTGTCGGAATAGGCCGCGTTGTTGACCAGGATGTCGATGCGGCCCCATTTGGCCGTCACGTCCGCCACCAGCTTTTCGACCGCGGCTTCGTCCGACACGTCGGCGACGAAGCCGCCCGCGTCGCCGCCCGCCGCCCGGATGTCGGCGGCAACCTTGTCGGCCCGCCCCCGGTCCATGTCGACCACGGCGATGCGGGCGCCCTCGGCGGCCAGCAACTTCGCCGTCTCCTCGCCGATATTGCGTCCGGCGCCGGTGATGACGGCGACCTGATCCTTGAGCTTCACGACTGCCTCCTGCGATACTGTTTTTCTGTCGGCCGGCATTGAACCAGCCGGGCCCCCTTGGCGCAACTAGGCCGGCGCTACGCGGCTTAGTGGTTTTTTAACAAGGCTGCGTTAAATGAAACGGTGGGGCAGAATGCTTTGTCCCTCGCACCCCACGGAGAGCAGGCCATGGCCTTCGGCGCCGCCAAGATCCCTAAGATTCGCGAACATGCGGAGCTGACGCTCAGCGATGGCACCCATCTCGTCGGCCATGTCTTCATCGATGCGACTTCGCGCATCCAAGACCTGCTCAACGCCACGCCGCGCTTCTTTCCCTTCATCGACGACAAGAACCAGATCCACCTGATCAACAAGGATTGGGTGATGATGCTCAGGCCTTATGACAAATAGACCGGGCGAAAATAGACCTCCAGCGGATAAGGCGCGCGGTTGACGCCCGCCGCCGCCTAGACCACAGTTCCCCATAAGGCCGCATCAAGCGGCTTAAGGGAGAGCCGTCTTGTCCGACCTCACGCTGAGCATCGCGCTCGAACGCTACGACCGTCATTTCCCCTTTTTCGACGGCACGGTGAAGCCGCCGCCGGGGCTGCAGCTGAAGGTGCTCCAGGTCGGCCAGACCGCCGACTTGCGCGACGGCAACAACCGCCATGAGCGCATGATTCACGACAGCGCCTTCGACATCTGCGAATTTTCCATGTCGACCTATCTGATGGCGAAGAACCGCGGCGTACCGCTGACCGCCGTGCCGGTCTTCCCGCGCCGCCTGTTCAGCGCCAGCCAGATGTTCGTCCATCGCGATTCGCCCCTTTGGGAGCCGAAGGATCTGATCGGCAAGAAGGTCGGCATCAGTTCGTTTCAAACGACGCTATCGCTGCTCGCCAAGGGCGATTTGAAGTTCGAGTACGGCGTACCTTGGGAGAAGATCCACTGGTTCACCACGACCGGCGAGAAGGTGAAATTCACCCCCAAGCCCGGCGTACAGATCACCACCCTGCCCGCCGACACCGACCTCGGCGCGGAATTGGCGAAAGGCACCATCGACGCCTTCTTCCTGCCGCACCCGCCCCATTCTGTGATGTCGGGCCATGTCCCGGCCCGCCGCCTGTTCAAGGATACACGCGCCGAGGAGCTCCGCTATTTCCGCAAGACCGGTTATTTCCCGATCATGCATGTGCTGGCCTTCCGCGAAGATCTGAACGAGCGTCATCCCTGGCTCGCCGATGCGCTAATGGCCTGCTACGGCCAGGCCAAGGAGATTTCGGCGTCCTATTACGAAGACCCGAACTTCTCGCGGCTTCTCTGGGGCCGTCATGATTTCGAGGACGAGCGCGCGACGCTCGCCGCCGACCCATGGCCGATCGGCTTTAAAGCCAACCGGGGTAATCTCGTGCGCTTTATCGAATACTCGCACGATCAAGGGCTTATCAGCGAAGCCTACCCGCCCGAGCGGCTCTTCGCGGCGCAAAGCCTCAGCAGCTGAGGGCCGTCGTCCCCGCTAGGCGCGCGGGCCGTCGACCGTTTTCGTCTCCAGCGTCTTGTGCGCGATGTAGCCGCCGTCGATCAGCAGGTCGGATGCGGTCATGAAGGACGATTCGTCCGAGGCGAGGAACAGCGCGCCATAGGCGACCTCCTCGACCTTGCCCGGCCGGCCGAGCAGATACATCGGCCCGCGCGCCTTGCGCGCAGCCGCCAGATCGCCGTTGTAGCGCCAGAGCGCGCGCGGCGTGTCGATGGCGCCGGGCGACAAAGAATTGACGCGGATATTCTCCGCCGCATGATCGATCGCCATGGCCTTGGTCAACATGATGAGGCCCGCTTTGCTGCTGCAATAGGGCGAGCGCTTGGGCACCGCGAGCTGACCGAGCTGCGAGGCGATATTGACGATGCTGCCGCCGCCGGCCTTGCGCATCTCCGGTATCGTGTGTTTGCACATCAGGAAGGGGCCCGACAGGTTCACCGCGAAAGCCTTGTTCCAATCTTCGAACGCCAAATCGACCACCGTGCCGTCCGGAATCACCGCCGCCGCGACATTCACCAAAATCCGGATGTTGCCGTAGGTTTCCGCCGCCAGCTTAACGGCGCGGGCGCAATCTTCCGGCTTGGAGACATCGGTGACACAAGGCGTCGCCCGGCCGCCGGCCTTGACGATCGCCGCCGCCGTGTCCGCGGCCTTGCCCGGATCGACGTCGCAGACCAGCAGATTTGCGCCCTCCATGGCGTAGAGCCTGGCAATGGCACCGCCGATGGCGCCGCCTCCGCCGGTGACGAGGGCTGTGCGGCCTTTGAGCTTGCCGGTCGGCACATGCTGTTCCAACGGCTGCGCTTCGATCATGGGGCGGCTCCTCTAAAAGAGTGGCGGTCGATGCCGCAGCATAGGCGGTCCCGGGCGGCTTGTGCGAGCCCGCGTTCCTGGTTAGCGTTCAAGAAATCCGCGCGTCATGCCGCCTGCTGAAACTGTCCATAGGGAGAAACGGTCGTGAAGCTGATGTTCTTTCCGACGAAATACGGCCGCCTGATCGAGCGGATCGAACAGGCCTTTCCCGAGGTGGAAATCCTGCGCGTCGACAAGCCGGAAGACATCGCCGCGAACCTCAAGGACGTCGAGGTCATGGTCACGTCCAACCGAATCTATTCGTCCGCCGTCGGCCGCGACATCTGCACCCACGGCACCGCGCTGCGCTGGATGCAATTCACCACCTCGGGCATCGACAACGCGCTCAAGGGCGGCGTGCCGCAGGGCATCCCGGTGACCAACGGCGGCGGCATGCACGCCCATAGCGTCGCCGCCCATGGCATGACCCTGCTCCTTGCCGTCATGCGGCGCCTCAACGATTGCATGGCCGCACGCCCGCAGCGCCGCTGGATTCGCGACGAGATCCATACCTCGCTCAGCACGACGCGGGGCAAGACCCTGGCCCTGATCGGCCTCGGCGCAATCGGCCGGGACATCGCCCGCAAGGCCAAGGCCTTCGACATGAAGGTGATCGCCATAAGCCGCCAGGCGAACGCAGCCAACGTCGACGAGATCCGACCGCGCGAACAACTGCATGCCACGCTCGGCGAAGCCGATGTCGTCATAGTGGCCACCGCCCACGATGCGACGACCCATCATATGATCGATGCGAAGGCCTTCGCCGCCATGAAGCCCGGCGCGATTCTGGTCAATATCGCGCGCGGCGCCCTCGTCGACGAGCGGGCGCTGATCGACGCCCTGCAAACGGGGCCGCTCGCCGCCGCGGGGATCGACGTGACGGAAGCGGAGCCGTTGCCGGCCGACAGCCCGCTATGGGACATGAAGAACGTCGTGCTGACGCCGCATATCGCCGGCGCCGGCGCCGACAACAATGACGCCTTGTTCGATGTCGTCAGCCACAACCTGAAGCTGTTCCTCGCCGGCAAGCCGTTCGACCGCGTCGTTCACGGCCCGAACATCGGCGACTAATCACTCAGAGCCTACCAAGCAGCGGTCATTCCACGCCCGACCGCGCAGCGGTCATTCGACGCCCGACCGCGCAGCGGTCATTCGACGAAGGCTTCGAGCAGTTCGACCGGATCGCCGTATTTACTCGCCATCTCGACGACCTGAGGGGCGCGCAATGCCATGAGAAAGCCGTTGTCGATCATCGTGCGGTTGCCGACCTTCACGGTGCTGTCCATCGTCACCAAGTCCATATGCTTGGGCGGCTCTTCCCAATTGGGCATGACGCGGCGGATGTAATTGCTCGGCGTCGCGTAATTGATGCCCCAATGGAGCGCCCCGGCGGCGTTCGAGCCGGCCGGATAGATCGCATAGCGCGGCGCCTTCGGATTATGGCCGCAACCCAGTTCGGTGACTTTGCCGCCGACGATCATGTCGCGCAGGATGTCAGCCTCGCGCGATTTGCCGTGGACCTTCATCACCTCGGTGTCTTTCCACTCGATGCCGATCTTCTCCTCGAACGGCTTGGGGAAGCCGATGGCCCATTGCGGATAGAGAATCCCCTCCATCTTGGCCACCGCGCCCGGCACGCGCTTGAAGGTCTCGCGGTCATAGATGTTCGGCCCGTGCGACGGCAGGTAATGCACGTAGCAGCCGGGCTCGTCGGCCATGGTCTTGCCGCGCCAGCGATTGCCGCTGAGCAGATTGTCGGTCATCTCGGCGGTGAAATGGATCGTCACGTCCGAGCCGCGCGCGTCGCTGAAATGCATGTCGAAGTCGGTGCCGCGCGGATAGGTCGCGGCATTGGCCCGCGTGATTTCGCCGACCAGCTCGACGGGAAAGCGCGCCTGCGGCGTCTGCAGCACGTCGAGATTGCGGAAATAGGTGATCTTCACCCAGCGCTGGCCCTTCTCTTTGCGCAGCTTCATGAACAGCGGCGCGTTGACCGAGGCGTACCAGCTGCCGATGACGAAAGTCGCGTCTTCGACCAGCGCGCGCGCCTCGTCCGGACAATCG
Source organism: Rhizobium sp. Q54 (assembly GCA_945861615.1). GTDB lineage: Bacteria > Pseudomonadota > Alphaproteobacteria > SMXQ01 > SMXQ01 > CAMAVH01. The sequence continues at coordinate 17,056 of CAMAVH010000012.1, forward strand.
GTCAGCTGCGTCGTCGGCGCCATGAATTCGCGGGTCTGCACGCCTCGCCCGCGGGCGATCCCGGCGATGGCATCGACCACGCGGCGATCGAGCAACGGATCGGTGAGGAAGAGGACTTTGTCATCCGGGCGGATGGCAAAGACCTTCATCATGTTATCGATCGCCTGGAAATAATTGCGCAGTGCGGTCTGCGGCAGGATGCGATCGGACGGCATGGCTTTGGCGGTCTTGCCGGCGAGAATGTCGGCGATGGTCGGTCCATGATGGGTCATGGCAAAACTCCCTGTGCCTGCGCGCCGGTTTCGACGCAATTGTTACGGCCATTGTCCGTAGCCGACGCATCGATGTCCAGCAGGCCCATGAGAATCCTACAAAAACCCGTTCGACGGCGTGAATGCGTCACATCGACTGCCGTTAAGGTTTGACAGGCCGCCCCCCAGCAGGCCTAGAGTTTCGCCAAGCGCAACAAGCGCGATGCGGCGCCCCTATAAAATCAAGGGCCCGCTCACAACTGGGAGCCTTGCCATGCCGAACCTCGTCCCGCCCGCAGTCCGTTCCTTGTCAGGCCGCCTGTTCGCCGGCCTCGCCATCGCCGCGCTGGCCAGCCCGGCCGCCGCCGATCCGGTCGCCGACTTCTACAAGGGCAAGAGCATCGATCTCATCATCGGCTTCACCCAGGGCGGCGGCTACGACGTCTATGCCCGCACGGTGATGCGCTACATGGTCAACCATATCCCGGGCCAGCCGACCGTCGTGCCCAAGCAGATGACCGGCGCCGGCAGCCGCAAGGCCGCGGCCTACGTCTATACCGTCGCGGCCAAAGACGGCACCGTGATCGGCGCGACCGACCAATCGATGCCGGTCCAGCAGGCGCTCGGCGAGCCGCTGCAGTTCGACAGCAACAAATTCAACTGGATCGGCAATCCGAACAACGACATCAACACGCTGGCCTTCTGGCACACGGCGGGCATCAAGACCGTCGATGACCTGAAAAACAAGGAAACCATCGTCGGCGCGACAGGCCCCAACACGTCGGCGCAATATCCGCAAGTGATGAACAACCTGCTCGGCACCAAGATGAAGATCATCACCGGTTATCCCGGCGGGGCCGATATCAATCTTGCCATGGAACGCGGCGAGGTGCAGGGCCGCGGGTCGAATGCCTGGGCATCGTGGAAGTCGACCAAAGCAGATTGGCTGAAGGACGGCAAGGTCGACATCATCGTGCAGATCGGCCTGAAAAAAGCTGCCGACCTACCGAACGTGCCCTTGCTGATGGATCTTGCCACCAACGCGCAGGACCGCGCCGCCTTGAAGCTGCTGTCGTCCGGCACCGCTATTGGCCGGCCGCTCTACACCACGCCGGGTGTGCCGCCCGACCGCGTCGCCGCCTTGCGCCGCGCATTCGATGCGACGATGGCGGACAAGCAATTTCTCGCCGACACCAAGAAAATGGATCTCGACCTCAACCCGATGGGCGGCGAGGAACTGCAACAGGTCGTGGCCGAGGTGGTGGCAACGCCGCCCGCCATCGCCAAGCATCTCGTCGCCGCTCTCGAAGGCCATATCATGCGCGATCTGACGAAAGAACAAGGCGCCGCCAAGCGCTGATGAAGTTTTGACGCACCTCTCAGACAGCTTTTAGACAAGGGCCGGGGCATTCCCGGCCCTTTTGCTTTGATCGCCCCGAAGAGCTATTTGGCTATCTTTCCTAATCGGCCGCCCCCGCGAAGCATGAGGAACGGCCATGGTCCGAGACCGTTCATTGAATAGCCCCGTTGCTAGCATTCGCTTTGCGGATGTCGGGCGAGGGACCCCAGACCCCAACCTTTGACCAATGGCCTCTATGCGGGGTTCTCGGGTTCCTCTTTTTTCAGACGGCCAGGAGAGAGACATGCCCTTCAAATTACCGGCCCTGCCCTATGCGCAAGACGCGCTTGAGCCGCACATCTCAGCGCGCACGCTGCAATTTCACCACGGCAAGCACCACAAAACCTATGTCGAAACGCTGAACAAGCTGATCGAGGGCGGCAAGTTCGCCGACATGAGCCTGGAAGAGATCATTCGCGCCACCGCCGACGCCAAAGATGGCGCCGAGAAGAAGATTTTCAACAACGCCGCGCAGGTGTGGAACCATGCCTTCTTCTGGCACTCACTGTCGCCGCACGGCGGCGGCGAGCCGGAAGGCGATCTGCTCGCGCGCATCGAAAAGGACTTCGGCGGGCTCGACGAATTTCGCGCCAAGTTCAAGGAAGCGGCCGTCGGCCAGTTCGGCAGCGGTTGGGCCTGGCTCGTTGACGACAAGGGCAAGCTCGCCATCGTCACGACCGCCAATGCCATGACGCCGATCGCCAAGGGCCAGAAGCCGCTATTGACCTGCGACGTCTGGGAGCATGCCTATTATCTCGATTATCAGAATGAACGACCGAAATTCGTCGAGACCTTCCTGCGCCATCTCGTCCACTGGCATTTCGCGGCACATGTTCTCGGCAACGACGATGTTCTGAATTTCACAACGATGGAGAGCCAGATGACCAATAGCAAGATCGAAGGCGAAGGCAGCTATACGGCGGCGCGGGACTACAACAAGGGCGTAGCCAAATCGGTCGCCGCCGGCAAGAGCGAGGAGCAAGCCAACGACGCGAAGAAAGCGCTCGACGGCAAGGAAGGCGCCGAACTCAAACGCGCCGAAGCCGAAGGCAAAAGCCATTCGCACGGCGAGGATCCCAAGCTGCACAAAGCTGGCCGCGCTTAACCCAGCTCCGCCTGAGAACTGGCCGCAATCAGCCATCGATCCTCCGGTCGGCTGCGGCCCCCAACACCCCCGAGCAACAGCTCGGGGGTGTTTCGTTTTGCGCCCCTTGCGATCTCGTGGCCTGCGCGGGATAGTCCCTTCGCGACAAGAGCAGGGGAGCGCCGCGCGCCATGACGATCTTTCTCAACGACGACCATATCCGCCATCTGCACGAGAGCGGCACCGTCACCATGGCCGATTATGTCGAAGCGGTCGAAGCCGCCTATCGCGATCAGGGGACCGGTGATTTTCAAATTCTGCCGCGGCAGAATTTCTGGATGGAGCGACCCGGCGAAAAGCGCCCCGGATCGCTCAAGCTCGGCGGCGGCCTGCTCAAGACCGTCGGCGTCATGGGCTGCTCGATGTATTCGACGGGCTACGGCGGGGGCATGAATTTATGGATCACCGCCTATTCCGCCGTGACCGGCGATGTCGAGGCCATCCTGCATTCGGGACAGATCGGCCCGATGAAGACCGGCGCGACGGCCGCCATCGCCGCCAAGCATATGTCACGCGAAGATTCGGCCGTCGCCGCCCTGATCGGCACCGGCGATCAGGCTCGGACGCAGCTCATGGGCCTGATGGCGGTGCGGCCGCTCCGCGAAGTGCGCGTCTATAGCCGCAGCGCCGAGGGCCGCGACGCTTTCGCCGGCTGGGCGCGCCGGCTGTTTCCGCAACTGACCGTGCTGGCCGCGACGAGCGCGGAGGCCGCCCTGGCCGGCGCCGACATCGTCGTCACCGTGACCAATTCCAAGACGCCGGTGATCGAGGCGGATTGGATCGAAGCCGGCGCCCATTGCAATTTCATCGGCGCGCATTATCCCGAGCAACGCGAAGTGGACGAATCCGTGCTCAAGCGCGGACGCATCGTCGTCGACGATCTCGACCAGGCCTTTCATGAAAAGGGCGAACTGATCATTCCATTGAAAGCCGGCGCGATCGGACGCGACATCGTGCTCGGCGACATCGGCTCGGTGATCGCCGGCCGGGTCAAACCGCGCAGCGCGGTGGACGACATCACCATCTTCCTGTCCGGCGGTACCGCGCTGGAATATCTCGGCGCCAGCGCCATGCTGGCGCGCAAGGCCAAGGCGGCGGGGCTCGGCCAGACCCTGGACGGCGGGAATTAAATCCGCGATCCCATCGGGGGCGATGAATTACCCCATAGAATCAATCAGCCCGCCGCCATACCCAAATCGCAATACAGACCCGCGCAGATCGGCCTAGGCAGCCAAGCCAGCTGTGAGGAATACTTTCGGCAACGGGGAGTCGAAACGTCGCTTTTGTTAGGAGGGTGGGCATGTCCATGCCGCCGCTGCTGCGCCGTCTCGCCATCTCGTCCGCCTTGTTCTTCGCCGCGCTCGCGCCCGCGTTCTCCGTCAACGGATCGGCGCAAGCCGCGCCGCTGCCCGTCGATCTCGAACTGATCCTCGCCGTCGACGTCTCCGGCAGCGTCGATGCCATCGAGGCCAGACTGCAGCGCGAGGGCTATATCGCCGCCCTAACCAGCGACACCGTGATGAAAGCGATCAAATCCGGGCCTTATCGGCGGATCGCCGTCGCCTATGTCGAATGGGCCGGCGAGCAATATCAGCAAACCCTCATGCCCTGGACGCTGATTGAAAGCCTCGAAGACGCGCAGAACTTCATGGGCAAGGTCGCCGATGCGCCCTATGTCGCCATCCGCTGGACTTCGATCAGCACCGCCATCGACTATTCGCGAGCCCTGTTCGAGCAGAGCCCCTTCGAAGGCACGCGCCGCGTCGTCGACATTTCCGGCGACGGCAAGAACAATCACGGCCGCGAAGTGGCGGACGCGCGCGCCGAAGCGATCGCCGCCGGCATCACCATCAACGGCCTGCCGATCCTCAGCAGCCGTGCCGGCGCGGCCAACTCGACGACGCTCCGCGGCTGGCCGTCTGATCCGGATCTCGACGTCTATTACCAGACCCAGGTGATCGGCGGGCCCGGCGCCTTCATGGTGCCGGCCGAAAGCTTCGACACCTTCTCCGAGGCGGTCAAATCCAAACTGATGCGCGAAATCGCCGGCATCCCGCCGCATATCCAGATCGAAGGCGACACGCAATTCGCCTACGGCCCGATCGACGTCAAAACGCAGGACGCGGCGGCGGCGATCGCCGACTAAGCCGCTCCGCCGGCAAAGCAAAGGGGCGCTCCCGCGGAAGCGCCCCTTTTTTATCGGCAATTGGCAGCGGCTATTCCACGAAGGCTTCGAGCAGTTCGACAGGATCGCCGTACTTGCTCGCCATCTCGACGACCTTGGGATCGCGCAGCGAGGTGAGGAAGCCATTGTCGATCAGCGTCGTGTTGCCGGCCTTCACCGTGGCGTCGAAGATCACGCAGTCCTGGTGGATATGCGGCTCCTCCCAGAACGGCACGACGCGCTGCATATATTCGCTCGGCCGGTTGCTGTCGGTGCCGAAATGCAGGGCGCCCGCCGAATTGGAGCCAGCCGGGTAGATGTTGTAGCGCGGCGCCTTCGGGTTGAAGCCGCAGCCCAGTTCGTGCAGCAGCGCTTCGCGGCCGACCAGCATGTCGCGCAGCACCTCGGCGTCGAGCGACCGGCCGTGCACCTTCTCGACGATGCCGTCCTTATATTCGATGCCGATCTTCTCCTCGAAGGGCTTGGGAAAACCCACCGCCCATTGCGGGAAGACCACGCCGCCCATTTGCGGACGGGCATGGGGATCGCGCTTGAATGCGCTATGGGCGTAGATGTTCGGCCCGTGCGCAGGCAGGTAATGGACATAGCAGCCATCGACGTCGCCGGTGTTCTCGCCGCGCCAGCGGTTATGCTCCAGCAGGTTCTTGGTCATTTCCGGCGTGAACTTGATCACCAGATCGGTGCCGCGCGCGTCGGCGAAGGTCATGTCGAATTCGCTGTCGCGCGGATATTGCCGCGCCGTAGCGCGGATGATCTCGCCGACCAATTCGACGGGGAAGCGCGCCTGCGGCGAATTCAGCACGTCGAGATTGCGGAAATAGGTGATCTTGATCCAGCGCTGGCCCTTTTCCTTGCGCAGCTTGTTGAACAGGGGATAGCCGGTCGAGGCGAACCAGGTGGAGACGACGAAGTCCGCCTTCTCGATCAACGCCACCGCTTCGGGCGGCGGCTCGGTGATCTGACTGGTGTGGTGCATGAATTCCTTGGGCTTGCAGCCGCGCCCCAGCGCGATGCCCGACACCGCGTCGATGACGCGGCGGTCGAGCCCGGGATCGGTCAGGAACACGACATTGTCGCCGGGTCGGATGGCAAACACCTTCATCATGTTGTCGATCGCCTGGAAGTAGTTGCGCAGTTCGGTCTGCGGCAACAGCTTGTCCGGCGGCATGGCGTTGGCGGTTTTGCCGGCAAGAATATCGGCGATGGTCGGGCCGTGGTGAGCCATAGCTATCTCCCTATCTGAACGGCGGGCCTCTCGCGGACCCTGGGCCGTGGTTAGTTTATTTCATCGTAGGCATTATGAATTCGGCGCCGGCACGGATGCCGGTCGGCCAACGCGACGTCACGGTCTTCAGACGCGTGTAAAAGCGCACGCCTTCCATGCCGTGGATATGATGGTCGCCGAACAGCGAGCGCTTCCAGCCGCCGAAGCTGTAAAAAGCCATCGGCACCGGGATCGGCACGTTGACGCCGACCATGCCGACCTGCACCCGGTTGACGAAGGCGCGCGCGGCGTCGCCGTCGCGCGTGAAGACCGCCGTGCCGTTGCCGTACTCGTGGTCGTTCACCAGTTTGAGCGCTTCGTCGAAGCTCTTGGCGCGGACGACGCAGAGCACCGGCCCGAAGATTTCTTCTTTGTAGATACGCATGTTCGGCGTGACTTTGTCGAACAGCGAGGCGCCGAGGAAAAAACCGTCCTCGTAGCCCTGCAGCTTCATGCCGCGGCCGTCGACGACAAGTTCGGCGCCTTCCTGCAAACCGATATCGACGTAGGATTTCACCTTGTCGCGATGCGCGCCGGTGACCAGCGGGCCCATCTCGGCTTCGGGATCGTTGCCCGGGCCCACTTTCAGCGCGCGCACGCGCGGCGCCAGCTTGGCGATCAGCGGGTCGGCGGCCGCACCGACGGCGACGGCGACCGAGACGGCCATGCAACGTTCGCCGGCCGAGCCGTAGGCCGCGCCCATCAGCGCGTCGGTCGCCTGATCGAGATCGGCATCCGGCATCACCACCATGTGGTTCTTGGCGCCGCCGAGCGCCTGGACGCGCTTTCCGGCGGCTGTGCCAGTGCGGTAGATATGTTCGGCGATCGGCGTCGAGCCGACGAAGCTGATGGCGCCGATGCCGGGATGGGCGAGAATGGCGTCGACCGCGTCCTTGCCGCCGTTGACGACATTGAGCACGCCCGGCGGGCCGCCTGCCTCGAGGAACAGTTCGGCCAGGCGCAGCGGGCAGCTCGGCACCTTCTCGGACGGCTTCAGCACGAAGGTGTTGCCGCAGGTCACCGCGACTGGGAACATCCACAACGGCACCATGGCCGGAAAATTGAACGGCGTGATACCGGCGCAGACGCCGATCGGCTGGCGCAACGAATAGCCGTCGACGTCGGTGCCGACGTTTTCGCTATATTCGCCCTTCAAAAGATGCGGAATGCCGGTGGCGAATTCGACGACTTCCAGGCCGCGCTGCAGCGATCCGAGAGCGTCGGAATGGACCTTGCCGTGCTCGTTGGTGATCAGCTTTGCCAGTTCGTCTGCATGTTTCTCGATCAGTTCCTTGAAACGGAACATGACGCGGGCGCGGCGCAGCGGCGTGGTCGCAGCCCAGGCGGGAAAGGCCTTTTGCGCGGCGGCGACGGCAGCCTCGACCTCGGCCGTGCCGCCCATGGCGACGCGCGAGGCGACCTTGCCGCTGGCCGGATTGAACACATCGGCGAAGCCGACGCCGCCCTTGGCCGATTTACCGTCGATAAAATGCTGAATATCCGCCATGGCGATCCGTGCGCGCTCCGTGCTGCGTGTGTGATGTTTTTATAGGCGGAAGTTTAGGGGCCGGAGGCAAAAAGGTCCAGCGAGCCGCTCTGCGAAATGAGCGCGGTTCATTCAATCGGGAATTAACGAAACGCCCGCCAATGCGCGAGGCGCTCCATGGCGCTAGATTTCGCGGAGAATACCGTCGCGCGTCCGCATGAAGAGCTTCACCTCGTTCTCGCGCATGGCGTAGTCGCTGTCGGCATGGAGTTTGATATCGCCGCCGTGGGCGATGGTGGCATTGTTGTTCGTGGCGATGATGCGAATCTGCGCGCCATGGCCAATGCCCGAAAAGTCAGTGAAGCGCCGCTCGCTCGGCACGCTGAGATAGACCTCCTCGAACCCGTCGGCGGCGATGACATTGCCGTCGATGACCTCCGCATAAGGCCGCGACCGGCGATCTTCGAAAGCGACTTCGCGCATCTTATCGCCGTCGCGAATCAAGGTGAGATAGACGCCGGGCACGAGATAGCGCCCGACCCGGCAGGCATAAATGTCCGACGATTGCGGAATATAGACCGTGCGCTCGATATTGGCGTTGGTGAGCGAGATTTTCTGACCCTGGCTGTAATCGCTCGGCATCAGCCGCGGCACGAGCTCGCCGTCCCCGCGCCCGCTTTGCAGACTGATCGGCCCTTCGTTCTGCAGGCGGATCGGCTTCAAACCGTCGCTGATCGCCGTGGTGTTGGCGGCATCGTTGAAGCCGATCGCCTGATTGTCCCACATCAGCGGCATCGGGCCGCCTAACTCCGGCAAATGCGCCAAGGTGTTTTCCACATGCCGCTGGGTGCGGAAGAAGATGTTCTTGCTGATGAAGACGCCATCGACATCGGCGCCCTTGATGTAGCTGTAAACGATCGGCGCGAGGAATCGCAGGTTGCGTTCGATCGCCGGCCCGCTGGAGCCGATGAAGTTCTCGGAGACGACGATCGACTTGAGCTTGCAGCCGGCATCGCAGCCGATCGAGACGCCGACGCCGCCGTCCTTGGTCTGGCGGAGGATCGTATTGTTGCGGATCATCACGCCGTTGATGATCGGGCCGGACAAGCCCTTCTTGCCGGGGCTGAGCAAAATCGCCGCGTGATGCGGCAGGCCGTAGCCGCAATCGACGAAAGTGTTTTCGGAGATGAAGGTGGCGCCGTTTTCGATATTGAAAAACAGGCCGTACTCGCTGCAATCGGAGAATACGTTCCCCGATACGATGCAGGGGAAAGGACTATCCCAGGCCGTCTGGATATTGAAGCCGAAACGCGCCCGCTCGACACGGTTGTTGAGATAGCGGGCTTCCTTGGCGTAATGAAAGTTCTCCACGCAGGCGTGGGCTGCATCGTAAAGGTGATTGTCGCGGACCACCGCCGAGGCGCTGAAGGAAATGCAGTCGCCGTTGGTGGCGTGCAGTTCGCAGCCTTCGATCACCAGATCGTCGATGAACCGGCCGCCGCCATAGATGATCTCGCCACGGAAATCATGGGCATGGACATTGCGCACGACGATGCGCCGATGATGCTTGTCTTCCTGGATATAGATGCCCTTGTGGCTGATATCCCAGCCGCCCGGCGCGGTCTCGTTCGCCGGCCAGGTGCGGTCGCCGTTGTTGCCGGGCCGCACGCCGCCGTCGATCGCCAAATCCTCGATCGTGATGTTGCGGCGGGCGGTTTGCGCGCTCTCGCCGCCGACGATGAACAACGCGCTGCCGCGCCAGACGGCACGGCGGGCGTCGTCCTCGTACCAGCGGGAAAGCTCATATTGCGTCGTCGGATCGCCGCCGCCCAAGGTGCGGAACAATAGCTTGGTCAAAGCCGCGCCGTCGCCGCGCAAGGTCACGTTGTCCCAGGCGACATGCAGGGCGTGGGCCCGCAACCGGTCCACCGCGACGCTGGCCTGCGGCTGAACGCGATAATTGCCCGCCGGCAAATAGACGATGCCGCCGCCGGCCCGGCCGATCTCGTCGATGGCCGCTTGAATCGCCGGCGTGTCGTCGGCAACGCCGTCGCCCTTGGCGCCGAAGCCCTGCACATTGGCGACGGGGCCGGGCAAATGGCGGCGCAGCGCATCCTTGCTGACGGGACCGTTGGCCGGAAACAGGCTGTGCATGTCGGTCATGGACTCAGCCCCTCTTTCGCGCGCGCGGCGGCATGCTCACGGGGAGAAATCCGTGCCGTCATCGAAGAAGGCCGTCGCGGGGGGCGCGGGCGGGCGCTCCGCCGCACATCCGGCCAGACCCGCGACCAAGAGGGCCCCCATGCTGCTTTGCAGCAGGGCGCGGCGGCTCAGGAGGCAAGAGCCGGAACCCACAACGGGGCTCTTACCGATCCGCGATGGCCATAAGCGGTTCACAAAGACGGGCCTTTGAGAATGGGCGATAGCCAAACTTGATAAGGCCGCAAGCCCCGCCTGTCAAAGCCGACGGCGACCCGCCACGACAAGCCCCTATCCTCAGGCGTCTGCCGACTCGCTCACATCGAGCGGCGCGACGAGTTTGACGCCGGCAATCTGTACGCCCTTGCCCGTGCGGCTGCTGCGCTGTTCGGGCGACACCACGCGTCCGTTCGGATCGTTCAGCCACAGGCGCAGAAGATGTCGTCTGCGCGACGCCTCGGGCCAATCCTCGTACCCTCGCCGGGTATGCAACATGACCCAGTTGTTGAGGAACTGGATATCACCGCGCTCGAAGCCGATATCGACGGCGCATTCGTCGACCGTCTGGCGATAGAGCTCGACCGCCTCCTTTTGCGCCGTGGTGAAGGGCGGCACGCCGGGCAGCTTTTGCGCCTTGTCGATCACCGCGCCGACGCCGATGGCGCTGAAATAGCCTTCGGCAAAGGAAAAGATCGGCTGCTTGAAGTAGGGCAATTCGCCGGGATTGATCTCGCCCGTGCGCGAACGATAAAAATCCTCGGTCAGCACCTTCACCAGGTCCGGGCGTTGCGCCAGCATGCGGTTATAGACAGTGACCGAACTCACGACGCGGCTTTCGCCGCCCGATTTCGAGGTCTGCAGGCACAACAGGCCGACGTAATCGCAGCCGTCGGAATGGAAGCGCATCTCGGCGTTGGTCATATAGCCGCGGGTCTTCGCGTCGCTGTAATCGCCGCCGAGGTCTTTCACATGGCCGAGAATGTGACCGTGCTTGTTCTGCGACATCGGGTTGCCCAGATAGCAGCCAAGGCCGAGATAGGCGATGGCGGTTTCCTCGCGGTCGAAGGCGTCGAGCGGAAAATGCCGCATCATGACGATGCCGCGCCCATCCAGCAGTTCGCGGCGAATGTCACGCAAGGTTTCCCCGAACGTCGCGAGAGGGAAATCCGCGCGCGAAACCGCCTCGATCGGCTTGCCGCTGCGCCGGAATGCCGCGACGGCGGCCTGCAGCTCCGCGACGTCGGCGGCGGTGATGTCATAGCTCCAGGTCGAAACATTCCGCAGTTCGTTGGCGAGCCAGCCTGCCGGATCGACCACAGGATCCATCGCCCGCGCCGGCATGCGCCGCGCCTCCAGATAGCTCCGAAAATTGTCCCGCGAACCGCTGGTCGAGATGTTCATCTGCGCCTCCCCATTTTCCCTCAGCTTTATCCCATAGCAGGCGCTATGCAAGACCCGTGCAATGCAAAAAGACCAGCGACGGAACCATCCTTTAGAGGGATTCCGCATTCATATCTTTCGCTGATTGAAATGCTTGGGAATTCGCCCTAACGGGCCGCGCGGGCGAATGGCAGAACGGCGGACGTCGCTCCACTAGCGCGCGGCAAGGACACCAGAACCGTGGTGCCGACGCCCGGCTCGCTGGCAATCTCAAGCTGTCCGCCATGCAATTCGATCAGGACCTTGGTCAAGGGCAGACCCAGACCCGTGCCCTCATAGCGACGCGATAGAGAGCTATCGACCTGCCCGAATGGCGCCAAGGCGATCGGAATATCCTCGCGGGACATGCCGATGCCGCTATCGGCAACGCGAATTTCCAGACGCTCGCCCGCCACCTCGCGCACCGTCAGCGACAGGCTGCCGCCCGGCTTGGTGAATTTAACGGCATTCGACAACAGATTAAGGACGATTTGACGCAGTTTCGCCGTCTCGCCGAGCACCAACAGCGGCATGTCCGGGTAGGCGACGTTGAAAGTTAGATCTGCCGCCCGGCACTGTTCGCGGATCATCGTCGCCGAGCTATCCAGCACTCTGCGCAGATCGACCATCTCCGGCGTCAATTGCAGTTTGCCTGCATCGCTTTTGGCGAGGTCGAGCACACTGTTGATGATATCGAGCAAATGGCGACCGCTCTGCAGGATGTCCTCGGCATAACCGACATATTTCTGATTGCCCACCTCGCCGAGTATTTGGCCGGAGATGATCTCCGAAAAACCGATGACGGCATTGAGCGGTGTCCGCAGCTCATGACTCATATTGGCGAGGAAATTCGTCTTGGCCATATTGGCCTCTTCAGCGTTACGCTTGGCCTCCTTGAAGTGCTCTTCGCGTTGCTTGATGTCGGTAAAATCGCTGAGAAACAGGAAGAAGCCGCCGTCCTGGGTCTCGCTGCGGCTAAAGCGAATCCAGCGTCCGTCCTCGAGTTCATATTCACCTGCCGCAAACAGCGCTTCGTCGTTGACAGGCTTATATCCCGCCATGCGCCCGGCGATTTTGGCCCGGATGAGCGACAACACGCCGGAGAAATCGGCGCCTTCCACCAGATAGGGCGCGACGGTGGGAAAAAAGTGAGCGATCCGGCTGTTCGCGACGACAATCTTGCCGTTGGCATCGACAAGCGCCATGCCTTCCTGAGAGCTTTCTAGCGCGTCGATCAGGCGATTTTGCGCCGAACGGCGTTGCGCCATCTCGCGCTCCATCATGATGCGGATGCTTTGCTGCATGAATGACATGGAGCGCAGCAAGGCTCCGGTTTCGTCCTTGCTGCCCACGGGAATCGGCATATTCAAATCGCCGCCGGCGATGCGGTCGGCGACGACCCCCGCCGCCGACAAGGGCCGCAAAATACGACGTGCGAGCAGGAAGGCGATGATGGCCGACAGAACCAGCGCGAAAACCAGAGCGCCCATGCTATAATATTCGTAATTGTTGATTGCCCAGATTGCTTTGCGCCGCTCAACGAAGGTGTGGCCGGCAATCAGTTCGGTCAACACGTCGAAGCGTTCGACCAGCTTATTGCTCAGCCGTTGCAGTTCATCATCCGTGACTGGGTCACCGCCGGCCAGCCGATGCGCATTCCAGTCGGCGAACAATTGCTTGATCTCAGCAATGACGACGCGTTCGTTCGGCGCCAGGGCTCGCTCCTGGGCGACGGAGAGATCGTCGAGAAAAATCGCACTTAGTTCACCGATGAGATCGTCGATCTCGGCATAGTCCTCGGCCGGCGCGTTGGCACGGCGCAACAATTCCTTGTCCATGCGCGAAAAGCTGAGACTGGCCGAGCGGGCGAAATTGATCGCCATCAAGGGACCGTCGTAAGTCTGCACGACCAGCCTGGCGGCGGCGAATAGCACATAAAGGCCATATGCGCCGACCGCACCGGTGATCAAACCCATGGCGATGAACGCCGCGAAAATCGCGGTGCGAATCGAGTGGGCTTTCGATGTCGTGGCGTGCGACAGCATGAGGTTCCTAGTAAAACGAAACCGCCCGCGCCATCGCGAGCGGCCACTATGTCAAAAGCGAAACCCCCGACCGGACAAGGGGCCAGACGCTATTTCACCGTCACCAGCAAAAGCATTTTCGGATGAATATGGCATCTCACTTCATATAAGCCGGGCGCCGTGAACTCGACGGGAATAACATGGCCGGGGTCGGATTCCGCCGAGTCGAATTTAAAGGCCCGCGCATCGATGAAGATCTGATGGATGAATTCATCGTCGTTGTTAAAGCGTACCGTGTCGCCGCGATCGACAGACAACTCCTTCAGATTGAAGGCGCGCCCTTTTTGCGAGATGTCGTGGAAGCTTTTGGCGAAGGCCAGACTTCCGCTCAGCGTGAGGACGAAAACCGCGAAGGCGATCAGCGCTTCGCGCCAAAATGGAACGGACAAGCGAGAGAGACGGATCATCTAGTCACCACATCGCGTTGCATCGCCGCGAGCAAAGCCATGAGGCGATTCTGCGTGCTGAAGGGAATGCCGACATCGTCCATAGCCAGCTGCAAGTTTTCTGCAAGCGCATTGAACTTCGCCTGGTTGAGATGCAGCCCCTTATGGGAGGCATACATGTCGCGGCCGGTATATTGGCAAGGGCCGCCCGCGATCTGGCATATCTGATCGGAGATACGCGACTTCAGGCGGTCGAGATTAATGTTGTCGAATTCGTCGAGTATGCGTGGATCGGCAAGCCATTTTATCATCGCGACGTCGATCATCTTGACGATGTTGTCCTTGCCGCCAAGTCCGCGATAGAGCGAGTCGTCGGCGGCGTGGCTATGACGGGCAAAACCTGCTGCCAAGGTCGCGGCGGCGAGCAGCCCGATGAACGCGGCGCGCATCAAACGCGGCCATGACGAACGATGAGAAAAGGCGACCGTCGGCATCAGAACCCCGCCTGCAAAGAGACGTAAAGGCCGTTCTGGTCCTTCTGGGTCGCGATGTCGCCCAGCATGGTATAGGCGGCCGTGAGTGAAATATTCTTATTGAGGAAGAAGGCGATGAAGACATCGCCTGCATTTTCTTCCTTGGCGAAGGCGAGGTTGTCGGGCTTGGTGCGGTAATCCACGCCGAGCACCAACTGGCGCGACAGCAGATAGGCCACCGAGCCCTCGAACTGCAATTTGTAATCGTCGTTCTTACCGCCGCCGAAGCCGAGGATGCCATATTGATTGGCGCGCGTTTCTCGCAAGGTCACGTTGACCAGCAGGCTGTGGGCGAGGAACAGCTTGCTCGCGGCGATATAGTAATCGACGCCCTCATCATCCTTCGCGCCGATCGCGGTCAGCGTCCCATGCCGATCGTTGGCCTTATATTGAATGCCGAAAGCGACCTGCGGCAGCCACCTGTCCTGATCGTAGATGGCGTCGCCGAACAGCCGCACCTTCGCCCCGACGATATCCTGGTGAAAGGTGAACCCTTGACCGAGGCCGAGCAGAATGCCGGTGTCTTTCGTGTTGAAGGCTTGGCGCGCATAGGAAAGCTCGACACGGTCGAACAGACCGATGGCAATCCCGCCGGTATTGAGATCAAAATCCGATAGGCCAACGAAGGTGTAATGAACGTTCGCACCAATGGCATCGCGCGTGCCGTAACCGGTGATGAGCGCCCACGGCACCAGGCCGCTGCCGCCGGCCCCTTCGATCTGCGAGACCCCGCCCGTTGCCAGCAGCTTGCCGCTATCGAACAGGTCGTCGGCGAGCAACGGCGATGCGCCTGCCACAGAAACAACCGCGCCACAGAAGATCTCTCCCAGGCGGCGAAAAAAGGCAGACATCCTGTCGAATTCCATTCGAGAAAAGCCCCGTCGGCACACGAGGCTTCACTAGAAATCTTTTCCCTTAATTAACCCTTAAAAGCGCGCCACTGGAGCGGGCGGCAAGCCCTAGAAAGTCCCGCGGCGCTTGACTCATGGGCGAGGCTTGAGCATTTAGCCGTCACATTTTCCATAACGCATCAACCATACGTTTGTATTCCTAAGCGAGCGGCTTCAGACATAAGAAAGGCCCCGCACAGCGGCGGGGCCTTTCCTTGCGGCCGGCGATTGCTGGCCTCAGTCTCGGCTATTTGCCGACTTGCTTCTCGCCGGAACCGCCGGTGCGGAAGGCGTTCACGCGCTCGACGATTTCCTTCGGCGTTTCATAGAGGCCCACCAGCAAATCGGTGATCTCTTGACCACTAATCGTGTCGATCTCGACGTTCTGCTTTTTCGCGTCGGCCAAGAGAGCAGGATCCTTGACCACATCCTGGAAGGCCTTTCGTAAAGCGGCGGCGCGGTCGGCCGGGATGCCCGGAGGCGCGGCGAAGGGACGGCCCATTTCCTGGGTGGCGAAGACCAGTTCGAGCGCACGCTTGTCTTCCGGTTTTTGCACCAAGTCCATCATCAGCGGCACGTTGGGCAATTCCGGATGCGCTTTAAAGGAGAATTGCGCCAGCATGTTGAGCTTCTTCTCCGTGATCCAATCGGGCCGCGTCGTCTTCAGGCTGGCCCAGCCGAAACCACAGCGTCCTTCGACTTCGCCGCGCTCTATGGCGAGCATGATATCGGAACCGCCATAGCCGCGAATGATCTGGAATTTGGTACCGAGCATGGCATTCATCATGCGCGGCATGACCGAGTCGGACGCGGCGGCGGCGCTAGCGCCCACCGGAATGCTCATGGCCTTGGCGTCGGCCACGCTCTTCACCTTCGATTCGTGCCAAGTGAAGCAAACGCTCGTCTGTGTCGCCATGCTGCCGATCCAGGTGAACTTACGGCCGTCGAATTGCGTGCCGCGCGGGGCAACCAGCGGCTCGAGACCCATTCGCTCATGGAAGATGCCGAAGGCCAGGCCATCCTTCGGCGCCACATTATAAAGGAAGTTGGCGAGGGTCAGGCCGGTGCCCCCTTCCATGATTTTCATGACGGTCGTGGGATTGCCGGGAATGTACTTGCTGATATGCATCTCCAGCAGACGAGCGTAGACGGAGTAGGCGCCGGCGGCGGAATGGCCGCTGTAGATCGTCAGCGTCTTGCCTTTGTAGAAGTCGGCGACGGATTGCGCCCGCGCCTCCCCGCCGATCAAACTGGCGGCGGCTATGAGTGCGAACGTAGTTGTGGCGGTAACGAGTTTGAAGGTCATCGGTCATCTCCCAGAGGGCGGCTGATTCGCCGCGCCCAGTTGCAGGCGTTTTATTGACAGCGCGCAGCGCCGCGATGATCATTCGATCTTGGGGCGTGCGAGCGCACTGCTGATTGTCGGCCGATGTTAGCCGCCCCGCAGTTTCGCGCCCACTCAAAATAACGGCATCAAAGCCGGCCACAGGGGAAAACAGCATGGCGGCGACGCTGAGCGGCAAGACTTTCGGCGGCGAAATGCGGGTGATCGACATTCACGGCCATCTCAACGTGCCCGGCGCGCGCGGGCTGCTCGCTCCCGAGAGCAGCCAGCCGAAGAAGGCGCATGCCACGCCGGGGGGCATCAGCGACCCGGCGCGCACGCCGATCCTGCACGACATGGCCGCGCGGCTCGCCGATATGGACGCCACCGGCGTCGATGCCATGGCCCTGTCGCCGACACCGCAACCGGGGTTTTACAAAGCCAACCGGGCTCTCGCGCAAAGCGTATCGGCCTTGCAAAACGACCATGTGGCTCGCGTCGTCGCCGACCACCCCGGCCGTTTCATCGGCCTCGGCATGGTTCAGCTGCAGCATGTCGAAGATTCGGTGAAGGAGCTGGAGCGCGCCGTCACGCAGCTCGGGCATAAGGGCGTCTTCGTCGCGGCGCATATCGCCGAGCATGAATTGGGCGATGCGCGCTTCGATCTCTTCTGGGCCGCGGCCCAGGATCTCGGCGCGCTGATCTTCCTCCATCCCATGGGCTTCACCGAGCCGAAGCGGCTCGAACCCTATTTCATGACCAATGTGGTCGGCCAGCCGTTGGAAACGACCCTGGCGCTTGCCCAGATGATTTTCGGCGGCGTCTTCGAGCGGTTCCCGCGCCTCAAGGTCCTGGCGGTACATGGCGGCGGCTTCCTGCCGTTCTATCTCGGCCGCTTCGAACAGGCCTTTCGCGAGCGCAAGGAATGCCGCGTCCATATCCAGCGCCCGCCCAAGGACTATGTGAAGCAGATCTATTTCGACACCGTGGTCTTCGAGCCGGAGGCCATCGCCTATCTCGTGGCGCTTGTCGGCATCGACCATGTGCTGATGGGCTCCGACCGTCCCTTCGACATGGGCGACAACGACCCGGTCGGATTGGTGCGCCGCGTGCCGGGCTTGAGCGCGAGCGATCAAGCCAAAATCCTCGGCGGCAACGCCGCGGCATTGCTCGGCTTGGATTAGCCGATGACATTTCGGTGAGCGGCGCCAGGGCGCTTTACCGCGCGCCGGCCGCTCCCCTATTCTGCTGTTTGCCGTCGCATGTCGTGACCACATGGGAGGCTTCGATGATCCGCAGACCGTTTTACGTTCCGGCCTTGGCCGGCAGCCTGATTGCCTTGACCGGACTGTCACTGACCGCAGCCGGCGCCCTCGCGCACCACGGCTGGAGCAGCTACGACACCGCCAAGGTGCTCGCCATCACCGCGCCGGTAGTGGAATTGCGCTATCAAAATCCGCATGGCGAGCTGTGGCTCGAGCATGGCGGCAAGCGCTGGACCATCACCCTGGCGCCGACCACGCGCATGAACGCGCGCGGCCTCAGCGCCGCCGACATCGCCGTCGGCAAGACCGTCACCGTCGAAGGCTATCCGAGCAAAGTGCAAGACGCCGAAATGCGCGCCGAGCGCATCACCGTAGCGGGCAAGACCGTCGAGTTGCGCTGATGCATCATCCGCACGGGCCAGCCTGGGCGGAAGCCATCGAAGACTCGGGACTCGGCATGGTGATGCGCGAGAGCCTGCTCGCCTATCCCGCCGCCAATCTGCTGCATATCCTCGGCCTGGCCCTGCTGGTCGGGCCGATCATCGCCCTCGACCTGCGCCTGCTGGGTCTCGCCCGCGCCGTGCCGGTAGCGGCGGCCTCAAGATTGCTGACGCCGATCGCCGTCGCCGGCTTGGCGATGCTGCTGATCAGCGGACCGGCGTTGTTCGCCGCCGATGCCGGGCCTCTGGCGCTTCATCCGCTGATGCAGATCAAGATCGCGCTGGTCGTCATCGCGATCGCCAACGCCCTAATGTTTCGCCGGCTGTGGCAGCCTCGCCTGGTCGATTGGGATGCCGCCCCGCCAGCGTTCGGCCGCGCCCAGGCCGCCGGCTCGATTCTGCTGTGGCTGCTCGCCGCCGCCTGCGGCCGCCTGATCGCCTATATGTAGGCTGGCGCGGCCGGCTTATTCCGCCGGCTGAGGATGTGCTAAAGATCGCCGGGACAGCAAGGACAGGTCACGGCGCGATGCGCAAAATCTTCATCATCGGCATCGGCGCCGGCAATCCCGACCATATGACGGCGCAAGCCGTCGCCGCGCTGGCCCGCGCCGACGTCGTGTTTCTGCCGGACAAGGGCGACGACAAGGACGGGCTGCAGAAGCTGCGCCGCGACATCTGCGCGCGCTTCATCGGCGACAAGCCTTATCGCTTCGCCGAGATGCGCTTGCCCGAACGCGATATCCGCGCGACCCCCGATTACAAGGCCAATATCGAAGCCTGGCGCGCCGGCGTGACGGCGAGGTACGAGCAGTTCCTGCGCGCAGAACTGGCGGACAACCAATGCGGCGCCTTTCTCGCCTGGGGCGATCCGGCGATCTATGACGGCACCATCCTGATTCTCGACGCCATCCGCGCCAAGGGCGATCTCGCCTTCGACTATGAGGTGATCCCCGGCATCAGCAGCGTGCAAGCCTTGGCGGCGGCGCACCGCGTGCCGCTCAACCGCATCGGCGAATCGATCCTGATCACCACCGGGCGCAAGCTCGCCGCAGGCTGGCCCGCCGAGGCCGACAATGTCGTCGTCATGCTCGATGGCCAGCAAGCCTTCAAGGCCCTGCCGCCCGACCTGGGCCTCGAAATTTTCTGGGGCGCCTATATCGGCACCGGCGACGAAATCCTGATCGCCGGACCGCTGGCGGACGTGGCCGAAAAAATTTCTGCCGCGCGCGAGGCGGCGCGCCAGACGCATGGCTGGATCATGGACAGCTATCTCTTGCGCCGGATGTCCGTCAAAACTCCGTGAGCTGACGCATCCCGTAAGGATTTGCGACGTTTACCGCTTGAAAGCCTTGTCTGCCGCCTTAGATAGGGTTGAACGAGAGATCCGGGCCCCTCTGGCGATCCGATAGGGTCGCGATGTCGGACTCTTCCACCTGAGCGATGGCTGACGCCATCCGCCGATTGGGAGACCGACCCTTGGCTTGCGACCCTCATTGCCTTTCCCTCCCCGTCAAACGCACCTCGCCTCGGCGCCATATCCGCGCCAATTCCTCGTTCCGCAATTGAAGGACACCCCCATGTTCGACGCAAAACGCCTGCTTGATCAATTTCTCGGCGCGCAGACCGGCGGCGCGGGCCTAGCCGGCGGCGGCGCGGGCGCATCGCTCGGCGACATTGCCAAGAATCTCGGCGGCCAGCTTGGCGGCGGCGGTCTCGCCGGCGGCGCCTTGGCGGGCGGACTTGCCGGATTGATGCTGGGCACCAAAACAGGCCGCAAGATCGGCGGATCCGCCCTCAAGGTCGGCGGCATGGCCGTGGTCGGCGCCCTCGCCTACAAGGCCTATCGCAATTGGCAGGATGGCAAGAAGCCGGTGGCCGAAACGGCCCCAGCGACGCCCATGTTGCC
Source organism: Rhizobium sp. Q54 (assembly GCA_945861615.1). GTDB lineage: Bacteria > Pseudomonadota > Alphaproteobacteria > SMXQ01 > SMXQ01 > CAMAVH01. The sequence goes on from CAMAVH010000012.1 coordinate 37,231, forward strand.
GCCGCCGTCGGGAACTCCCTTCAATCCGGTCGGGGAAGCCGCTCAGCAATCGCTCGGCCGCACGCTGTTGCGCGCCATGATCTCGGCCTCGAAAGCCGACGGCCATCTCGACGCCGCGGAGCAATCCAAGATTTTCGCCGCCATGGACAAGTTCGCCCTCGACGCCGACGACAAGGCTTTC